>NZ_JAUPTE010000019.1:0-90650 GCF_036701705.1 Microcoleus sp. w1-18aA5
TTTAGCAGGCATTCACTTTGTCTGAATATCATTATGTTATATTATACTACTATGCGTTTTAAATGCACAACAGCTTAGCGCTAAAACGGGAACTTGTATATTATAGAAGCAAGTGGGCTAATGGTGGTCTCAGACCGGGTGTTATTGGTAGAATTTTATGGTACGTCAGCTCCAATTCATCATTTACTCTGGGGACAAAAGAGGTTAAAGCTTGCTCTAGACTAGAGGAAGTTATCATAGACAAGCCGGACAAACTCTATCGACAATTTCGCAGCTTAGGAGTGTACGAATTAAAAGATTTAATGAAAATAGCCAAAGACGAAGCAAACGCAGATATCATGGCGCTCAGATTCAGCCACACTCAGCTTTTTACTAACCCATTGACATTAAATAGAATTCAGGGAATACTGGGTAAGCCGACAACGGTTCAAAGCGTATTTAGGATTTCAAAAACTAATTTTGGAATAATCTACAAAGAAGGAACCGAGACCTAGAATGAGGACAATTACAAATGTCAAATATCTTATTATTATCTATTCGTCCCGAGTACGCAACTAAAATATTCAACCATACAAAAACAGTTGAACTGCGCCGAGTTAGACCTCGACTTTTGAATGAAGGAGATCTAGTGGTAATCTATGTTTCATCTCCAGAAAAAGCTGTAGTTGGTTCCTTCAATGTGGATAATATTGTTGAAAAACCGATCGCCGATCTTTGGGAGGAAGTTGAAAATATAGCAGGAATTAGCAATGAAGAATTTTATGATTATTACAAAGGTGTAAAAGTAGGTGTAGGCATTTTTTTAAAAGATATTCATAGGTTTAGTCAGCCAGTAGAGTTACATCGTTTAAGAAACAAGTTACCTAACCTTAAACCGCCGCAGAGTTTTCGGTATCTGACAGCTAGCCAGTTTAAAATTGTCAATTCATTAGGAGAACGTTAGACAGGAAGGAAGTGTTGCTAAAAATTATTAAATAATCGACAGTATTTGAGAATAGCATGGAAGCGGAAAAAAAGACTGAATTTGTCAAATTATTTCAAGAATTTGTCAATTCATATCCATACACTCCCGATGGGTTGCGTCACACAGCGGCTTACCAGGAGCAGCGTCAGCAGGGGCGTCGAAATTTTGAAGCGATCGCTGCTGCTGCTGAGTCAGGAGAAGATGTGACTGAATCTATAATGTTAAAACTTCTACCTTACGAAGACTCTCCTACTAATCGACAAAGGGGAGCCTGGATTCATATTAATCCGTGCATAATAAAAGGGTTATTATGGAATTCAAAATCCTATAAAAAATTGTCATTAATAGCGCCAGTAAGAATGGCCGAATTAATTTTTTATTTAGTCTGCTGTTGTAACGATGATCCGAGTCAGCTATATTTGGTCTCTAGAGAGTTTTCCGAAGAAATGCGGGTCTCCTTGTTCGGCGAGATAGGAATGCTAACGCCTATCCTCAATGCTCTCCGTCCCGATGACTTTCTCGCGATTAATGACAAGTCAATACAGGTGATTAACTATTTCGCCAATACTTCGTACAGCAAACAGCTAATAGACTACTCCTATGCTAACTTAACCGGACACAAGCTGATCAAAGAATTAACTAAAGAAATGCAGCAGACTGGCGTTCCATCTATCCGAGAGGACGATGTATTTGATATGTTCTGCCACTGGCTGGTAGAAATAAAAAAATATGACTTTCCTAGTAACGAAGTGCCATTATTAGATGAGGCAATTGTGTTTGAATACGCTGTAGAAGAAGTACAGTTGCAAGCGGAATATCTTTTGAACCAATGTGCCGAAGAAACTGGCTTTGACGAAACAGAACTAAAGCGCTGCATACGCGCCATCCACCGCAAGAAACAAGCTATCCTGCAAGGCCCGCCCGGAACCGGAAAAACCTTCATAGCGGAAAAACTAGCCAAACATTTAATCGGTGGCGGCGATGGCTTCTGGGAACTGATACAATTTCATCCAGCCTATACCTATGAAGACTTCATTCAAGGTATCCGGCCGCAGAGTCAAAATGACCAATTAACCTATCCCATAGTTCCCGGTAGATTCCTCGAATGTTGCACAAAAGCTGAGTCTCGTCGAGGCACTTGCGTTATCATTATTGATGAAATTAACCGTGCAAATTTATCTCAGGTATTTGGAGAGTTAATGTATTTGCTTGATGACCGCTATCGCACCGTTAAATTAGCCAGTGGTCAAGAATTTAGAATCCCTACAAATGTCCGCATTATCGGCACAATGAACACCGCAGACCGTTCTATAGCCTTAGTCGATAACGCACTCCGCCGCCGGTTCGCATTCATTCCCGTTTATCCCAATTATGAAGTGCTGCGACAGTATCACCACAGAGAGGAAACAGGTTTTCCAGTTGATAAATTAACTAGCATTCTAGAAGATGTCAATCGCGCAATTAACAACAAACACTATCAACTAGGGATATCCTTCTTTTTGACAAAAACCTTAGCTGAAGATATCCAAGACATTTGGCAAATGGAAATAGAGCCATACCTCGAAGAATACTTCTTTGATAACCTGGAAAAAATGGATGAGTTTCTCTGGGATAATATCAAGACAAAATTGGGCTATTGACAATCTAACGCCGTCATTAACGCTGATACAGTGGCGTTACTGCATCCACCACAATTATGAAACCCGAATTCCGCCGAATTATCGAACTTACAGAATATCAATTAGCAACTTTTGAACAAGACTCAATCCCCGAATCAGTAGGACAGAAAATATACCATAATTATGCCAAGGAAATCGAGATAGAATTTCCCAACTTTAAAACAAAATATCAATGGGACTTAAAATCTAAAGGCAGAGTTGGCAACATTCCCATCACTCCAGAATTTCACATCGCCATCCGCCCCAAGGTTCCCATAAACAACCTCTTCGGAATGCTTGACTATGCCTACAACCTTAAGATAAAATTTCCCCACGGCTCGATTCAGTGCCAATTTTTAGAACAAATTTACGAGACATTAGCTAACATTCTTGCCCACAAAATTCTAGAACGCTGTCGCAAAGGATTATATCGCGATTACTTATCCAAAACAGAAAGACTCGCCTACATTCGCGGTCGCGTCGATTTGCGGTCAGCCCTGCAAAAACCTTGGGATGTTAAACTAAAATGCCACTATAACGAACAAACAGGCGATATCGAAGATAATCAAATTCTGGCTTGGACACTTTTCATCATTGGCCGCAGCGGTTTCTGCCGTGACTCTGTTTCATCCACTGTGCGAAAAGCCTTTCATGCACTCCAAGGATTTGTTACATTAAAACCTTTTAAATCAGAAGCTTGTATTGATAGAAATTATCACCGTTTGAATGAAGATTATCAACTTTTACACGCCTTATGTCGATTTTTTTTAGATAACACAGGGCCTAGTCACGAAACAGGCGATCGCGAAATGCTCCCTTTTCTCATAGACATGGCTAATTTATATGAAAAGTTTGTGGCTGAATGGCTCAAAGCAAATACACCAAAAGGGTTTTTTGTCAAACAACAACACCGAGTCACCCACGACCAAAACTATTTTGATCGGATTGACTTACTGCTGTACGATATTGCAACAAAAAAAGTCCAATACGTCCTCGATACAAAATACAAAGTTCCCGAGCAAGTAGCTAGTAATGACCGTCATCAAATAGTTGCTTACGCAAATGCCTTAAAGTGCCAAAATGCAATTCTCGTCTACCCGCAAAACCTCAAACAGCCACTAGATATAAAAAATGACGATATCCGAGTTCGCAGTTTAACTTTTTCCCTAGATAGCGACCTGAATGAAGCCGGAAAAACCTTCTTAAAATCTCTACTTCCAAACACCCTCCCCTAACTCTACTCTGCGCCTTCTGCGCCCTCTGCGCTTCATTTGTTCACAAAAAAAGAGGCGCAATTGCGCCTCCCAAATCTTTCATGTCTGTGTTCTAAACACTAACAGCCACTTTCGCTTCTTTTGCGGTCAACTTCTCGTAAGTCGCCCGCATCTTCAATCCGACTAACACTTGGAACAAACCAGTTCCATTGTTGGAACCAGGATATTCGCGGTGCTGAAGTAACAGGTGAGTTAACTCGCCTTCATACTTTGCAGAAGTTTTGCTCAAATGGCTTTCGATGTAAATAACTTCTTCGAGATTCTCGAACTGACCATCTACTTCCAAAATCGAGACTTCGTGACCGTAGAAAGCATCGGGCCCGTAGTACATCTTAATTCCGGGATAGGAACAAGTCAGCTTGCGGCCGCAAGGAACCCAGTTAATTGTTGAACCTTCGTCAAACAAATACGCAGGCTCAAAATTGGCGATGCCTTCGCGCTGGATCATCTGCACGCGCAGAACTTTCCGCTCTTTGTCATCTTTAATCAAGTTGGTCGGCAACACTTGAATTACCACATCAGCATATTGCTTTTGCGGGTCGATGTAGGCCGTAAAATCAGGTTTGCGAGCATTGATCGCAAACAGCACGTCTTCGTAACGGTGGCCCCGTTCCGCCATGTCGCGCTGGATTTTCCAAGCAATTTTTACTTCGTCGCTGATGTCGAGGTACACGCTGAAGTCGAGGAGCGATCGAACTCGCTCGTCGTATAGGGGATGCAGCCCCTCAATCACAATCACGTGATTCGGCTCTACCCGCTCAGGAGGATCGAGCAGACCAGTTTCGTGGTTGTAAATCGGCTTGTCGATCGCGTGACCTTCTTTGAGAGCCTTCATTTGCTCAGCCATCAGGTCAAAATTGTTGGCTCTGGGGTCAAGGGCTGTAATCCCTGTTTCCTTGCGCTGCTTGCGATCGAGACAATGATAGTCATCAAGGCAGATTACAGTAACGAAATCTTCCCCGAACAAATCTGTCAATCGGCGTAAAAAAGTAGATTTTCCGCATCCGGAATCTCCGGCAACGCCAATTAAAACCACGCGATCCGGCTTACTGGTCATAGTTTCCCTCTAACAAAATCACTGTTTACTAACTAACTCAAGTCTAGATTCCACAAAATTTCAGCCCGCAGGTAGCGGCAAGCAGGCTTTGTGCTGCTGTGCTACCCCGAGACGATCGAGTTCTCACCAGCATACAGCAGTGAGTTGACTGCCTGCCCGGGCAGACCCAAGCAATCTTCAAGGCAAGTAATTAATACTAACTTTAGTGGTTAATCTTACCAGAAGGCGTTCGCCCCCTACAAGCTCAACCTCATTAAAACTGCTCGAATCTTCCTTTCTCTGGTGGGGCGCTCCCCAAATCACAATGACTTATCGGGGCAGATCCCCCGATCGGGTAAAATATTGGCAGTACGCAGACAACAATAGCTATAGGTCAACAGCCGAACGCAAAGCGGGCTCGGTGAGCGCGGCGTTCGGCTAGTAGGGATTTGATAACGCGAGCGATCGCAACTTCAACACTCCTGCCGGCGTGGCGAGGCCCAAAAATTGGCGCGGCCAATTAGTCCCGATGGCCTTAAGAAAAAAGTAAATTGAGTCTAACGTCACATTCTCTTTCTTTATAACTCTGTATCGTGAAGGACAAGCAACAAATGTACAGCCCAAGCATATCTGGTGTTGCGGCAAACTCAGAATCAGGCAGCCGCATCTTTGTTTACGAAGTGGAGGGTATGCGTCAGAGCCAAGCAACTGACCAAATAAGTAACCCGATTCGCCGTAGCGGCAGCGTATTTATCTCCGTACCCTACGATCGCATGAATCAGGAAATGCGCCGGATTGCTCGGATGGGTGGCAAAATTATCAGCATCCGCCCCTCAAATAGCGCTCCCGAAACAAATGGCAAAGTCGCACCAGAAGCAGGGCTACAGAGTCAGAAATCTGGAGAAAAAACTAAGCCCATGACTCAAGCCAAGGAAAAAGTTCAGGTTCCTGTTAACCTCTACAAACCGGCCAATCCCTATATTGGTAAGTGCATTTCTACAGAAGAATTAGTCAGAGAAGGCGGCGAAGGCACAGTCCGTCACGTCAAATTTGACATTTCTGGAGGCAAGTTACACTATCTCGAAGGTCAAAGTATCGGGATTATTCCCGATGGCACGGATAAAAACGGCAAACCCCACAAAATTCGGCTTTATTCGATCGCCTCCACCCGTCACGGAGACGATGTAGACGACAAAACAGTTTCTCTGTGCGTCCGCCGCCTAGAGTACAAAAGCCCAGAAACTGGTGAAAAAGTCTTTGGTGTTTGTTCGACTTTTCTCACCGGTTTGCAACCTGGAGATGATGTCAAAATCACCGGCCCCGTAGGCAAGGAAATGCTGTTACCCGACGACGAAGAAGCCACCATTATTATGATGGCTACCGGTACGGGTATTGCTCCTTTCCGGGCTTATTTGTGGCGGATGTTTAAAGAAAACAATCCCGATTACAAGTTCAGAGGTTTAGCTTGGCTGTTCTTTGGAGTTGCTTACACTCCCAACATTCTCTATAAGGAAGAGTTGGAGCAATTGCAGCGCGAGTTCCCCGATAATTTCCGCTTGACTTATGCCATCAGCCGCGAACAAAAAAATGTTGACGGCGGCAAGATGTACATTCAAAACCGGATTCAAGAGAACGCAGACCAATTGTGGGAATTGGTTCAAAAGCCGAATACTCACACTTATATCTGCGGTTTGAAGGGTATGGAAGGCGGAATTGATGAGGGAATGTCGGCCGCGTCTAGCAAGCACGGTGTTGAGTGGGCCGCCTATCAGAAACAGTTGAAGAAAGAGCACCGTTGGCACGTTGAAACTTATTAATGTGTTACCTGATTTAATCTGATTTGTAGGGTGGGCTTGGCTCGCCCTACAATTTTTGAAGCAGTTTTGAGTCTTGAGGGGCTGATTCACCCAAGACAAGTGTAAAATATACAGTAAGCTCACCGAAAAAGGGAGATAACTGACATGGTTATAACTTCTACCCAAAAACTCACCTTTGAAGAATATCTGAACTATCAGGGAGAATCGGGTGTTTGTTATGAATTATATCGGGGCAATCTGATCGAAATGCCAACACCTACAGCAATACATATCAAAATTTGTGAATTTTTAGTTTATCAGTTCCGGCGCTTCTTTGCAGCACACAACCTACCCATAGTTGCAATTGTGACTACCGCAGTCCGAACTGAGGAAAACTCTTCTCGCATTCCTGATGTGGTGATTTGCACTCAGAGTCTGTGGGAACAAGTCTGCGCGCAACCTGGTTCCGCAGTGCTAGATTTTGAAGAAAAACCGCTGTTAGTTATCGAAGTTACCAGCCAAAATTGGCGGGATGACTACATCCGTAAACGGGCAGAATATGACTTAATTGATATTCCTGAATATTGGATTGTAGACCCAAATCAACCGAAAATACGAGTATGCAGTCGCCCGGAAAATGAAGGCAGCTATTCTCATCAGGAATTTTTGCCGGGACAGCAAGTTCAGTCTGTACAGTTCGCTGAATTTATTTTATCGGTTAATCAAGTGCTATGTCCGCCCCTAGTTGAAGATTTAATTCGAGAAGAACAAGCACAGCTACAGCAACTAGGACAGCAAAATGAGCAACTAGAACAGCAAAATGAGCAACTAGAACAGCAAGTTAATGCCGAAAGGCAGCGGGCCGAAAGATTGGCGCAGCGGCTGCGAGAAATGGGGATAGAGATGGATACAGAACTTTAAATTGCCATGTAAAATCTGGATTAATTAGTCATGTAGATCCCGGACTTTTTTAAGAAGTCGGGTCTCAGGGTATTCAGTGAAGCCGCGGTTATCATACAATGATTCTAGATGAAGTGAGTTTCTACGGGTCAAAGTCGTGGCTTTCAAAATTGGTTTGCTAGGTTTGGGTACAGTTGGCGCGGGAACAGCAGAGATTTTGCTCTCCCCAGATGGCCGCCATCCGCTGTTGCAGGAATTGGAAATCTATCGGGTGGGAGTGCGCGATATTTCTCGAACTCGGTCTTTACAATTGCCAGAAAATGTGCTGACAACTGACCTAGAAGCGATCGCAACTGACCCGGAAATTGATATTGTAGTAGAATTGATTGGCGGATTGGAACCGGCGCGATCGCTCATTCTGCAAGCTATTGCCAGCGGCAAGCACGTCGTCACTGCCAACAAAGCAGTTATCGCCCGCTACGGAAATGAAATCTTCGAGGCCGCTAACAAAAAAGGCGTTTACGTAATGCTAGAAGCTGCTGTCGGCGGCGGCATTCCAGTCATTCAAACCCTCAAACAATCCTTAGTTGCAAACCGCATTCAAACTGTCACCGGCATCGTCAACGGCACAACTAATTACATCCTGACGCGGATGCAAACAGAAGGCGCAGACTTTGCCGAAGTGCTCGCCGACGCTCAGCAATTAGGGTATGCTGAAGCTGACCCCACAGCAGATGTAGATGGATTAGATGCGGCCGATAAAATTGCTATCTTAGCCTCGCTAGCTTTTGGCGGACGCATCAAATTAGCTGATGTTCACTGCGAAGGTATCAGAAAAGTTAGTGCGGCGGATATTGACTACGCCGACAAGCTGGGATTTGTGATTAAATTATTGGCGATTGCTCAAGAAACCTCCCGCTACAATGGCAAGCAAGCGGAGGGAGAAAGCGAACTGCTATCCATTCGAGTGCATCCGAGTTTTGTGCCGAAAACTCATCCGCTGGCGAGTGTTAACGGGGTTTACAATGCCATTTTAGTCGAAGGAGAGCCGATCGGGCAATTGATGCTGTACGGGCGCGGCGCCGGTGCGGGCCCCACAGCTAGCGCCGTAGTATCCGACATCATGAATGTAGCGGCCATCCTGAAAACAGAAACTGTTCCGATTCCTCATCCTTTGCTGAGTTGCAGTCACCAACACTACTGCAAAATTGCTCCGATGCAGGAACTTGTTACTCGCTTTTACGCCCGTTTTTTAACCCACGATACTCCGGGGGTAATTGGAAAACTAGGCACTTGTTTCGGCAACCACAAAGTTAGTTTAGAATCAGTTGTGCAGACGGGAATTCACGGCGATTTAGCAGAAATTGTCGTCGTGACTCACGATGTTAGGGAAGGTAATTTTCAACAAGCACTCGATGAAATTCGCGCGATGGAAGCAGTCGATAGTATTGCTAGCACGTTGCGAGTTTTGTAAAAGTGATTTGCTAGGGGCGGGTTTCACATACAATATTTGCTACTAATAAGTGACAATCTATAAAACCCGCCCTCTCACTCTATTCTCGACCTCTGGGTGCATCGGCGTCAATCCCTTGTCATCTGCGGTTAATACTTTCTCTTTTTTTAACCGCAGATACAGGCAGATTAACACAGATTAACGCAGATGAATTAGATCGATTCCCGTTGCAGCGTCGGTGATTGTTGACCCTTCGGCGAAGCTGAGCGGGCATAGCTTTTGACTGGATTTTACGCCCGACGATACTACCGGATTTGATATTATATAGAATATTTGCCAATCATTGATTATCTCTAAAACCCGTCCTCTCACTCCCCCAATGGTAAATGTCATGTAGATTTTTGCCATTTGATACAAGTAAAAGTTAATTGAGATTATTCGTTGTGCGGTGGCGGGTTTATGTAGATTTTTTGTACTTATTCAATATTGTTGGTAAAACCGGCGGCTACCAGATAATGAAAGGAACAGAATTCGATTTCGTCGATCGCAAAACGGGAAGGCACTTGCTAGATTCTCTCTACGAAAAGTTTGCAAAACCCCAACTGCACGATACTTTTAAACCCAATAATCCTTCAATTTACATTCGGCACCAGGAAGGGCAAGTTATTGATGGAAATTATATCATAACAAAAGTGTTTGAAGACTCTCGCACTGGTTTTTATGCTGAAAGTCGCGTCCCCATTTCTGGCAATCATCCACCTGTTTTAGTGATTCGCGGCTACGGTTCTTGGTATCCTTTCGATCGCGTTTTGGAAGATACGCCCGATGTATTTATGGCAAAACTAGAACGACAGTTAAAATCGGCGCAAACTGCGGGTGCTATTGATTGGATAAAGCAGCAATTTCACAGCGGGAATCCGCCCGATGTCATCGGAGAAAGTTTGGGGGGCAAAGTTGCTCAGCAAATAGCAGCAAAATACCCGGATTATATTAGATCCACTGTAGTTTTTAATTCTTTGGGCGTTTCGGAAAAGTTAGCTAAAACTTCCACCGCTAACAATGTTTTTCACTACTTTACTTTAGGTGAAAGGTATGCTTTCTGGGCAAATGAAGGCGATTACATACCGGGAACGATTTTTGTGATTTCCCAGAAAGGGAAAAACTGTTGTTATAAAATCGAGGAGACGATCGTCCGAATGGCGCGTTTTGAAGGCAAGTTTCTCAAAAGGCGCGCGATTGTGGCAATATTGGCTCAGTTGCTTTTGCTAAATAGACACAATGCGATCGTCCTCAACAAGCGGCGGTCAGTAGTCGTTCAGATCGATCGCACTCAATTGCAAATTTTCCGAAAAAAGCGCTTTGTTTAAACTCAGACAGAATTGCTTCAGGCGGCAGATGGCTGATTTTCCCGCGCTGCGACGGCGAGAACCAGACAAAGTGCTGCGATCGCTTTTTCCCATTCTTGCTTTACAGCGGTAGGTTGAACCTCATCAAAGGTGCTAACTAAACGAGGGATCGCTCGTTCTAATGCCTGTCTGGGAATTGATTTGTGCAGATCAACTAAACGAATTAAACTTTCTTGATTCTTCAAAAAACCGATTACCCATTTCGTAGTATGATCGGGACTCTCAGGGACGTTTTTAATTCCTAGTTCTGTTTGCAACCAGTCGTAAAAAGACGGCAGCTTTTGAGCTAAAACAGTTCCAGCAGTAGGCAAAGTTTCTTTGAGTAAAGCAGTATCCAGACTTGCGAATAATTGATTGAATTCCGGTGAATCGAGCAAGCTGGTTAATGGCAGTGAAAGCAGCGCTTCTGAAGCGTCAGGGGATACATTTAAAGTCCGCGAAAATGTTTGCAGCATTGGAAAGTCTCTGGTATTGATGACTTTTTTAGCCTAACAATCACGCGAATCAATGAATATGAGCTACCTCATATTAGCAAAATTATAAGATCTCGATCCCCAAAGAAGCCTCTAAATCTAGCTGCGTGCCTCTGCGGTTAATAATTTCCCATTGAATATTCTACACAAATTCTCCCTTAGCAACCATCACCACCTTACCACCCACCAAAACTGTTATTTCGCCTTCATTCTTAGCGGCTTGTAACAACAGCAAAGAAGGTCGAGCGATTTCATAACCCTGCTCAACTCTGACATCAATCTTGGCTTCCCCATAATAATCATGTTCTACCAAATATCCCGCCAAACAGCCGTTAGCACTGCCAGTCGCCGGATCTTCTGGAATTCCTAATGAATGGGCAAAAACTCGCACGTTTAAATCATTAATATCGCTGTAGGTTTCTGGGCAAAATATCAAAATTTCTTTCGCTTCCATTGTCTCAACTAGCTCAAAATATTTATCTAAGTTGACTTGAGCTTTTTTGAGCGAGGCGAGAGTTTTTAATGGGACAATTATAAACGGCACTCCCGTAGAAACTTCTTGAATTGGGAAGTTTGCATCAATTTCATCGGGTGCTAAATTCAGGACATTGGCCAGAGTTTCTGCTGATAAAACTTGACCAAAACTAGGCGGGTTTTGTCGCATCCACAAAATATCTGCCGATTCATTGTGATAATTAAAAGTAACTGGAATTTGACCGACGGCTAGATTGAGAATTACTCGATCGACCTTTTCGCGAATAATCTCTTGCTGCAACACAAACGCCGTGCCCAAAGTCGGATGACCGGCAAAGGGCAATTCCTTCTTGGGCGTGAATATCCGCACGTCATAGCCGCCATCTCGCGGATCGGGCGATCGAATAAACGTAGTTTCTGAATAATTGATTTCCCTCGCTATCAGGAGCATTTGCGCCTCAGATAGTTCGGCAACTCCTGCACCGCAAAATACAGCTAGTTGGTTGCCAGCATATTTTGACTCCGCAAACACGTCAACTATATAAAAATTCACATTTCCCTCGTTCAACAGTAGTTTGTGTAGCAGCGGTTTCAACCGCCTCCTCCTTATAAAAGAAGTTTGTAACTTGCTATTTCAAACAGCGAATTGCTTCCAACATTCCCCTGGCTTTATTGAGCGTTTCTTCGTACTCCATATCCGGGTTAGAATCTGCCACCAAACCAGCACCTGCTTGCACAGAAACCGAATGTTTGTCACCACCTAAAGAACGAACAACCATAGTCCGAATTGCGATCGCACTATTCAATTGCCCCTCAAAATCATAATACCCGTAAACCCCAGAATACGGCCCCCGGCGACAACCTTCCAACTCGTGCACAATCTCCATCGCCCGAATCTTCGGAGCACCGCTAACCGTACCTGCAGGAAAACCAGCTTTCAACAAATCCCAAGCTGTCTTATCCTGGGCCAATTCTCCCACCACATTGCTCACAATGTGCATGACGTGAGAATAACGCTCAATTTCCATTAATTCGTCAACTTTTACAGTACCGTTTCGGCAAACTCTGCCTAAATCGTTCCTGCCCAAATCAACTAACATGACGTGTTCCGCAATTTCCTTGGGATCTTGAAGCAATTCAGCAGCCAAAGCATCATCTTCTTGAGGAGTTTTACCCCGGCGACGAGTGCCGGCGATTGGTCGCAAAGTCGCTATCTTTTTGCCATCAGCAGCGTTTTCCGCTTTCACCATAATTTCGGGACTCGAACCGATAATCTGCCAATCTCTAAAATTAAAATAAGCCATGTACGGAGAAGGATTTATGAGACGCAAAGATCGGTAAAGTGCAAAAGAATCGCCACTGTATTCAGCTTCGAGTCGCTGCGAAATAACTACTTGAAAAATATCTCCGGCTTTGATATAATCCTTCGCTTTTAAGACATTGGCACAATACTTTTCACGGGTAATATTGCTCGTGTAAGCCAATTCTGTATTTCCGGTTGGGGAACGGGCATCTTGCCCGTCATTGGGAGGTGTCCATTCTATTAGAGTAGATTGCCGGGAAAGCGGCGATTGCAACTTCTGAACTAACTTGCCAACGCGATCGCACGCTTGCTGATAAGCATCTGCCAAATCAACGCCAACCTCGCGCAAATCCGCATAGGCGACGACCCAAATTTTCCGCTTCACCTGGTCGAAAATCAGCAAATTATCCACCTGCATCCACAACCCATCCGGCAAATCATTCTCGCTTGCTGGATGCACTGGAACTCGCGGTTCTATCCACTTAATTAACTCGTAACCCCAAAAACCGAATAACCCGCCAATTCCCGGCGGTAACTGCGGCAATTTCACCGGTTGATAAGACTCCAAACACTCGGTTAAAGCTACAAACGGATCGCCCGTAAATACTTTTTCGGAACCGTCACGGTAAACTTGAGTTGTGCGATCGCCCTTTGCCTCCAAAATCCACAACGGATCGCACCCTAAGAAACTATAACGCCCAAGTTTTTCCCCACCTTCCACCGACTCCAGCAGAAAACTGTAAGGTTGACCCGCACAAACCCGATACCACGCAGACACCGGCGTATCCAAATCAGCAACCCATTCTTGATACACGGGTACAAAATTGCCTTGTGTCGCCAGTTCCGAAAATTGTGAGAAATCGGGAAATATCATATATATCAGAAGGAAGAAGGAAGAGGGAAGAAGAAAGAAAGAAGAAGGAAAATGCAATCCTGGCAATAATTTCAGCGATTAAAAGCGTCCTACCCGTCTTGGGCTCAATAAACAAAAGACGGAAAGCAACAGCCATGAGGCTGCTGGTACTCGCCAACTGCCATCACCGCCATCGGTTTGAGCGCGCGCAGCCCCTCTTGCAAACACCAGCGAAACAAACTTGCGTAACGCACCGGCAAGTGGAAAGAAACCTGTGCTTCGGAGTTCGACGCGGCCGCCCCCAAAAGTAAAGCCTGCATATCCGCCTCAGTTTCCGCGACGCTGTGGCTCAAAGCCGACACCGCACAAGTATAAGCCACAATCCGACCTTGTTTGCAAGCAACCCAAGGAGAAAAGAAATTCAGGGCGTACTCAATATCGCTAGTTCGATCGCACCTGTATAATTTCTTGCACAAAGCCGTACATTCACCAACATCCTCACTAGCCATCGGTCGCACCTCAAACCCATGGTGCGGCTGGCTGCGAAACTTTCCTTCCATTAACACGAAAGATTCCTTCACCTCAAAACCCAAAGAAGCGTACAGCGACAGCGACGCCATATTAAAAGATTCCTGAACCAAACGGATGCCCACAGCGTCCTGTCCCCGTTCCAGCAAAGCTTTCATGATTTCCCGTCCCGTGCCGCGGCCTTGAAAAGTTCGATCGACACTGACGGGCCCGATACCACGAATCGGGTTGCGTTCGTCCATAAATCCGCAGCCGACAACGGCACCGGAACTCTCGGCTACGATGCCAAAAAACAACGGACTTTCGATTAGCAAGCTACTTATTTTGGTTGCAAATTCCAGCGTCGGAAAATCTGTAGGGAACAAGTGGCGATCGGAAATATCTTTAAAAGCTTCATAAGTAATGCCAGCGCAAACATCGATATCAGAAGGCTGCGCTCGCCTGATTGCGACATTCATTTTTAATTTAACGATTAACTTTTAATAAAATTAGAAGTTTGCAGTAGTATTTTGGCGCTGCGGGCTTAGCCTCCCGCGCCAGAATACTACTGCAAAAACAAGTTTACAAGCTGAGCCTTTCAAGGCAATATTAGCTATGTTTTGCTCAGCGATGCAGTCATAGTTTAAGGATCGAAAGTCTTCTTGCCGCTGAACTTCAGCTTAGCCGGATTGGGATTGCTGCCAATATTGCGGTCAATCTTACCGTTGTAGGGACGACCTTCGTTCACCTTTTCAGGGAACACGCCATCTTTGGGATGCAGGTACTCAGTAGAACCGTCGGGAAACACGCGGTAAATTTTGTAGTTCGAGATTTTGAATTTAGCCCGCAGTTGCTGGCCGCCCAAAGCGATGCACTGCTCCTTGCGGGGCAGATACAGCAAGTTGTCGCCTTGACGCATGATTGCAGCGCCGCCTGTAGGCATTTCAAACACCTGTTCCTTGGGGCTAGTCCAAGTGATCGCGTACTTCTCTTCAACTAGCGCCTTGGTCAGCAAGCCGCCGGTGCTGCCGCCGAAAAGAGGGGGTTGTCCAGTGAGTTCTTCTGCCATAAACATATCCAAAGGATTTTTACGGCATCCTATCATCATGACGCGACACTGCTGTCGAAATTGTAAGGAAAGTTAACAGTTTTTGGGCGATCGATCTCTTCTGATAATTGATAATTAGTAATTAATAATTGATAATTGGTAATTTACACCAAAGTTATAAAACAAAATTAGGCAGCACGAATCCCGAAAAAATAATCAAACAAAAATAGCAATTATTCGGGTGCTTGTGGGCCCCCAAATAATCGCACATTCTCCCAATTTTCCTCCACAAGCAATGATCGAAAAATTTACCGCGTCAACCCTAAGTCAAGAACCAATTAGGGTCATAGCCGCGGGGAATTTGGCTCAAAGCAGTCCAAGTTTCTTGATTGACAATCCCGTTGGCCTGAATCCCAAAGCTTTTTTGAAATGCGCGAACAGCTTTGTCCGTCAAAGTAGCAAAGTCGCCGTCAATTTCACCACCATAATGGTTGGAAGTTTTGAGAACTTCCTGAACAGTAGCGACTGCTTCCCCAGAACTGCCTAATTTGAGTATCGGCATATTAACTGGAGCAGCAGTATAAAGCGCCTGCCAAGTCAGCGGCCCGACAATGCCATCCGGTGACAAGAAAACCCGAAACTGAAACAGTTTCACAGAAAATTCAACTGCTTTGTTAAAAATTCCTTTAGCAGGCTGTCGGTAAAGGTGCAACTTGGTTAGCAGTTGTTCTAGTTCCAATACCGCTTTACCTTGAGAACCTAATTGTAGTTGTGGCTTTTTGGCTATAGGTTGAGTAGATTTCATCTGGATTGTAGGTGACATAATCGGTTTTGCTAACCTCTAGGTTTGAGTATTCTTATGGAAAAAAACTTTTTCCGGGCGAAACATTTGCCTTCTCAAATTTTCTCGAATCAACACTGGCGTCGGCAGTGCCTCAACAGATTCGAGCAACCTTTACCATCTCGCGACTTGTGGACAGGAGACTTATACCCTTTTAGATTTTAGATTTTAGATTGGGCATGACTGATTACTATCGGGGTTTGCAGCTTACGTACAGTTGGATTCTTTGTTTAAACTGATATTAATTTTCGGCAGCCTCCCTAGGTACTCTGTCGCCAAACCCGGTTTAAGACGGCAAGCGCATCCTGAATCTGCTTTGATACTTTTGATTTTAAAGCTGAACACCGCGTGGCCACATCTCCTTTAAGGCTGATCTCACAGGGTGAGGATTGAGGGTGATATCCTTTCCGTTTGCATCGGAATTATTCATCTCTCTCTTCTCTTTCTCTGCGAGCTCTGCGTTCTCTGTGGTTAAATCATTCCGATGCAATCGGCATTAATATTAGTCGTTAAGTCCGACAGGGGTTTCAACCCCTGCCTCATAGCTCAAGTCGTCTCAAGACGACTGTAGATTAGTATTTGATATCAAGTCCGGCTTAAATAGCGCCTCCTATCAAATTTGTTAGCATCGAAAGTATTCCTATCTCTCTTCTCGATCTCTGCGTGAATCCGCGTCAATTCCTTGTCCGGGGCGGTTAATACATTCTCTTTTTTTCACCGCAGATACAGGCAGATAAACACAGATTCACGCAGATGAATTAGATCAATTCCGGTTGCACCATCCGTGGTTGACTGTTGACTGGATTTTACTATTTCGATGCTACCGCAATTGATATGAGAGAGGGTGTAGCAGCGGAGGCTGGTTCTGCTGCGAAAACTTTTCTGTGCTATCGTATCTCGGTCGATCGATTAATATCGATTCCGGTTGCACCGTCCGTCATTGTTGACTGTTCACTGTGAGTCAAGAAAATGAAAATTGCGCTAATTATTTGTTGGCAGCTTGATTCGACTTTACGCCTGACTCCGGAAGCGCGGATTTGATATCATTCCAGCGCAGCCGGATTTGATATAACTCGATCGATATTTGCGCGCTCAGACGCCCACAAACCCGGTTTTTTACAGTATATTCCATGTAAATTTAGTACGGATAAACAGGGTTTTGAGCAACAGAATCAGTAATGATGCGAGAACTGTAAAGAAACCAGGTTTTGCGCGGTGTACTTCATAAACCTTGAATACGCGGTATTAATTAAGTCTAAACAGTGGGAATAGTAAAGTGAAATTCACTTCCTCGGTCTTTTCCTGCGGAATCTACCCAAATTTTACCGCCCCAGCCAGCAACAATCTGTTTGCAAATTGCCAATCCCAAACCGGTACCGCCTGCGCTGCGGCGCAAAGCTCCTTCTTCTTGATAAAATCGATCGAACACTACTTTTAAACTGTTCGCCTCGATTCCCCTCCCCGTATCGGCTACGAGCACTTCCACCATCCGAGAACCGTTGCATTTCGCTCTTATGGTGACGCTTCCTTGAGGTGTGGTGAATTTGCAAGCGTTGTCTAGCAGTTTGGAGAGCACCTCCACCAACCACTCTCCGTCAGCTTGCACTAAAGGCAATTCTGCGGACACTTCGGCGATAATTTCCGGTAACTGTCGATCGAGTCCGCCCCCCGATCGCACGCTGCTAAGGGCCAAATCAACGCATTCTTGCAGCGTCAGCGATTCTACATTCCATTGAACTCGCCCGCTTTCTAAGTGAGAAAGAGTTAAGAAATCCTGCACGAGTTTTCGCATTCTATCGGCATCGCCGAGGGCAGTTTCTAACATGATTTGCCGCAATTCTGGGGGCATATCTGGTTCGGAGTTCAAGCTTTCCAAACAAACTTGAATCGTAGAAAGAGGGGTGCGGAGTTCATGTCCGGTGATGGCAATTAGATTGCTGCGAGTGCGGTCTAATGCTTCTAATTGTTGGTTGAGTTCTTCTAAATGAGCGTAGGTTTCTGCTTGAATTAAGGCCGCTCCGAGTTGGGTGGCGATTGCCTCTACTAAAGCAATTTCGTCTTCTTCCCAAGCCAAAGTCGATCGACACTGGTGCATTTCCACCATGCCCAAAACCCGCCCCTGATAAAGCACTGGCACCATTAGCCAAGAGACAATTTGCCAATTTTTTACAGTTTTTTCCAGGAATTGTGTATTGACAATCAGGGGGTGTTGTGCTGTGTCTTGGATGTAAACTCGCTCTTGCCGCGCCACCGCGTCACTCCATATTGGATTTTCCTGCAACAGCCAAGTCTGATCCAGCATGGAACTAGCGCCCGGCCCCAAAAACTCGCGATCGATTTTGACCGCCACATCTGCGGTCTTGCACCGATAAATCAAACATCGGCTTGCTGACAGGGCAGTGCCCAGTTCTTGAACTGCAACTTCGACGATTTCTTGTGGGTTGAGAGACTGCCGCATTGCCGTGGTAATTAAGTTTACCAGGCGTTCTTTGCGTTCCTGGGCGGCGATGGCGGCGTATGCTTTGAGCAGTTTGTGCTGGCCTGCTTGCAAGTAGGTTACTAAGCGCTCGGTAAAAGCGTCGCTCAATTTTGGATTGGGAATTTTTGAGCTTTTTCCCGTACTTATGTCGGGTTTGGCGGCTTTGGAAGTGGCGGATTTCCTCGTTTTTTTCGGTGTTTTGAGCTTGTAAGTAGTTCGCGCTCGATCGATCTTTTCGGCCAATTCCGGGCGATAATTGACAATTCTATCGAGCAACAATGCGGCAGCTTTGGAGCTGACCTCGCGATCGAACGTCCAAATTCCTTCAAATCTGCGAGCTTGATCCATCAACAGTGGCCCGCCATCGTCCTGGTTGTCGATCGGCACAATTTTTTCTTGACAAATCAGGCAAGTTGAGTAGTGCTGCCCCAGCACCACTAAGTGCCACTCTTTACTCAATCCGTCCTCCGGTGCAAACGCCACAGTTTCGTGACATTCCGAGGAATTTTTAAAGTCAGTTTCCGGTGCAGCCAGCACGTATACCTGAGACGAGCGTGAGGCAATTCGCCGGTAGCGGTGAGCTTCCTGGCGGTAGAAGCGCTCTCGCTGAAAGCTGGCAATCACTAGCGGTTCGTCGTCTGAACCCGCCAAAACTAAGTCTTCCATCGCGTGAGACAAGGCTGTCATGGAAGATTTGAAATAAATTTGTGCCCGCAGTTGGGGCAAAGCTTGCAGAAGTTCTGCCAGTAGCGAAATAGGGACGATCATCTAGCCTTAAACGTGCATTTTTGCCGATGACAAAACAGGATCGATAGGAGGTTTAGAGCGATCCCTTTTCAGTATCTGATACATTTATGCTTCATAACACGACTGTTTAAGTCATATCATTTAGACGAATCTAAGCAGAGGTATGCCTCCAAGACCTTGAGTTCATCCCAAAGTCACCTGTTTTTACCTCTAGGTTTTGACGCCAACTCATCTATTCAGGGTTCGATTCGGGCGTTAGCACTCTCACCATTCAGACTTGTTAGGCACCGCTTCCGGATCTCTTGCATTATACTATTCTTGAGCTATTTGATATCAATGCTATCTTTATCGGTTTTTGGCGAATCGGTTTTGGGCGATCGATCTGGCTAATCGGCAATTAAACTTTCAAAAATCACAAGTAATTGGCCATTAGCTAAAAACTAACGGCCAATTATTTTGAGGACTTATATCCAATCTGGTTAGATTCGGAATGATGCCAAGGATGCTCGGAAAATTATTATTCCGATGAAGCGCGGAAACGATTTTCACCAAAATCTATGAAGAAAAAGGGTTTCGGACACCTAGCTTGTAAGTCCTATATTTTTTTTGAGGCATAGCGCCTAAGTATAAATGCTGCGGCTGTGGTTGTATTAGGCTAGTTCGCCCCCTTCGTCGCTGCCACCGGGAGATGATTTGTAGAGAGCATCTAATTGTTCGCGGGCGTCTTGGACAGTCAGCGAACGCATCACTAACAGCGGCTCATTGACAACATTTCCGTGTTCGTCTAAAAGTTCTGGATGCGGTACAGATTGAGAGCGAGGATAGGATGCGTAGGGATTATTTGCCCTGAACTGTTGAGGGCGCTGGGACTCCATACCAACGGTGACTAGACTGCGGATTAAGTTACCGACCGCCAGAAAGGCAAGAACGGTAAAAGCTAAAATATAAAGCAAGTGCAACATTATCTTCTCCTCCGGGCTAAACAGCCACACAGCAATTTACAAAAGTGTTTCAGCAAGTAATAACTTATTAACTGGAAATCTGTTTGAGGTTGTCAAGTGGGCCGCCACATTTCCCAAGGTTGGGGATTTGACTGCAAATTTAACTTGAACTCGCTTCCTTATTTTCCAGGGGGAGCTGACTGCCATGAGCGAAAGCGTGCCGATACTTGCCAGCATTCGGCGAGCTGTCTGTGCCACGGCATCAGTGCTGCTGTTTCAATCCCAACTTGACCCCCGGTTGCTTGAAATAGAGCTTTTGCTGCGCCTACTTCTTGCTGAGCCTGTTTGACTCGCGCCAGCAAGTCAGATTGATCTTCCTCGCTGAGAAAGGGAATTTCCTCAGTTTCTAAGAGCTTTGCCGATCGGTCGAACCAGTAATTGAAATCCTCTAACAGCGGTTCCAGTAACGCTTTGAGCAATTCTGGCTCGGGCAAGTTGGAATTAAGCATGGATCAAAATTGGGTTATTTATCTATTATAGTCTTAGACGCTCTTTACAAATTGTAACATATTTTTAACAAAAATTCAATAATTTAATAACAATTAGCCCGTGGGTGTGAATAAATTTAACTGTGCCAGCAGCGATTTTTGAGTCGAAATCCCCAAATTGTGCAATATCGGCTCAGACTCGCTAGCAATAGCTCATAGCAGAAGGAAGTTCGGCAAGGGATTCGCTTTCTTCCGATGTAACGGATGTAAGAGATGAAAGGAAGAAGAAAGAAGGAAGAAAAAAACTATGCCCAATGCCCAATGCCCCATGCCCCATGCCCAGAATGACCTAATTTCCCGGAGTGTCCCCCAGTCGGAAGTCGGCGCTTGCTGTCCCAATCTGAGTAATATAGAAGCAACTGCAACTAAATTAATTGCTAATTCAGCCGATGTCTAGCTCAGAATCCATGTCCCCTCCAGAAGAGTCCGTTAAAATTGAGTTGCCCCGCACGAGTGAGTCCGAGGCACTAAAAAAAATTCGCCACACCACTTCCCACGTTATGGCGATGGCGGTACAGAAGTTATTTCCCAAGGCGCAAGTGACTATCGGCCCTTGGATTGAAAACGGTTTCTATTATGACTTTGACACTCCCGAACCTTTTACGGAACAGGATTTAAAAGCCATTAAAAAAGAGATGATCAAAATCATCAACCGTAAATTGCCTGTAATTCGGGAAGAAGTCAGCCGCGAGGAAGCAGAACGCAGAATTAAGGAGATTAACGAACCTTACAAATTAGAAATTTTAGAAGGTTTGATCGAACCAATTACTTTTTACCATTTGGGCGAGGAATGGTGGGATTTGTGCGCGGGGCCTCACTTGGATAATACCAGTGAGTTGAATCCAAAGGCGATCGAGCTAGAAAGCCTAGCAGGGGCGTACTGGCGCGGCGACGAAACCAAAGCTCAATTACAGCGGATTTACGGCACTGCTTGGGAAACTCCCGAACAATTAGCAGCATACAAACACCGCAAAGAAGAAGCATTAAGGCGCGATCACCGCAAATTAGGTAAAGAATTAGGCTTATTTATTTTTGCCGATCCTGTGGGCCCCGGCTTGCCTTTGTGGACGCCGAAAGGCACTGTTTTGAGAAGTATTTTAGAAGATTACTTGAAACAAGAACAAATCAAACGCGGCTATTTGCAAGTTGTGACTCCACACATCGCCAGAGTAGATTTGTTCAAAATTTCTGGACACTGGCAGAAATACAAAGAAGATATGTTTCCGCTGATGGCGGAGGATGAGGAAGCGGCAGCAAACGAACAGGGTTTTGTGATGAAACCGATGAACTGCCCTTTCCACATCCAAATTTACAAAAGCGAATTGCGATCCTATCGAGAACTGCCGATGCGCTTAGCGGAATTCGGCACGGTTTACCGCTACGAACAATCGGGAGAATTGGGCGGTTTAACGCGGGTGCGCGGCTTTACGGTGGATGATTCCCACTTATTTGTCACACCGGAACAGTTGGATGCAGAATTCTTGAATGTGGTGGATTTGATTCTGTCAGTATTCAAGAGTCTGCAACTGAAAAACTTTAAGGCGCGTTTGAGTTTCCGCGATCCAAACAATTTAGAGAAATACATCGGTTCCGATGAAGCTTGGGAAAAGGCTCAAGGTGCAATCCGCCGCGCAGTGGAAACTTTGGGAATGAATTATTTTGAGGGAATTGGAGAGGCGGCTTTTTACGGGCCGAAACTCGATTTCATTTTCCAAGATGTCTTGGATAGAGAATGGCAATTAGGAACTGTTCAGGTAGATTACAACTTGCCAGAACGTTTTGATTTGGAATATGTTGCTGAAGACGGCACTCGCAAGCGTCCGGTGATGATTCACCGCGCTCCTTTCGGTTCTTTGGAACGTTTGATCGGGATTTTGATTGAGCAGTATGCGGGCGATTTTCCGCTGTGGTTAGCGCCGATTCAGGTGCGGTTGTTGCCTGTCAGCGCCGAGTTTTTGCCGTTTGCGAAGGAAGTGGCCGCGAAGATGAAAATGCTCGGAATGCGCGCTGAAGCTGATGAGAATAGCGAGCGTTTGGGCAAGTTGATTCGCAATGCTGAGAAGGATAAAATTCCGGTGATGGGTGTTGTGGGTGCGAAGGAAGTTGAGGCGAATAGTTTGAATATTCGGACTCGGACTTCTGGGGAGTTGGGGGCTATTTCGGTTGAGGAAGTGATTGGGAGGTTGCAGGCGGCGATTAGTAGTTACGGAGATTTTTAGGGGGATTTTTTAAACGCAGATGCACGGGGATTAACGCAGATGATAGTTTGATATTGTCTGCGTTTTTCTAATCGATCGACTAAACTCATATAATTAGGTAAATTAACAGGAGTTAAATTAATGAGTAATCCGTTTCTAGGGATGAATCCTTATTTAGAAAGTCCTGAATTGTGGCCTCAAGTACATCACTTGCTAATTAGTAGCATTTTTGAATCATTAGTGCCACAGTTGCTGCCAAAATATATCGTCGATATTGAAAAAAGAGTTTATGAGCTTAGCGGGGAAAATTCCCTTTTAGTGGGGATTCCTGATGTCACTGTGCAGCGCTCTCCAAGTCAAACAAACCCAACTTCTTCTAATGTTGCAGTTGCCGCGCCGCCTGTGACAGCCTTGAAAGTAAGACTGCCAGTACCTGTGGAATTTAGGGAAGCATATTTAGAGGTGCGAGATACAGAAACTAGGGAAGTTGTGACAGTGATTGAAGTGTTGTCACCCGCCAATAAGCGCCCTGGGAAAGGGCGAGAAATATATGAAGCAAAGCGAGAAAAGGTGTTTGGTAGTCGCACTCATATGATTGAAATTGACTTGCTGCGAAGTTACCAACCAATGTTAGTTTTTGGGAACGATATTGAGGCAAGTTATCGAATTTTAGCGAGTCGGGGAAATCAAAGGCCTTTGGCGGATTTGTACCTTTTCAATTTACCGGATATGATTCCTCAGTTTCCCTTGCCTTTGCGTGCGGGTGATGCGGAACCAATTGTAGATTTACAAGCGTTATTAAATGGGGTTTACGATCGCGCCGCCTATGACTTTAGAATAGATTACACCGCACCCCTACCTGCGCTTTCAGAATCAGATGCTGCTTGGGCGGATGCTTTGTTGCGGGAAAGAGGGTTAAAGGGATAAGGAAAGTAGATTCTTCCCTGGTGGGGGGCGGGTTTATGAGAATTTTTGGTGGTTTTTGATGTCGGCGAAACGACCCCTACAGAAATATAGGGTAACGAGGCTCGAAAAACTCAAAACACCTACACAAAACGTTACATCTTTGTTACCATCGTGGCAAGTCTGTCCTCAGCAGCCCCTCTATTAACCTTCTAAACTAACCGTTATGAGTCAACATCCCTCAGCAATTCCCGCCTCCGAAGAGTCCGACGAAACCCAGACAGCGCCGACAAACACTGCACCTCCACCGAGTTATGTCAAGCTGGCGATGCGGAATATGGTTCGCAAGCGGGCGACTTCTTTGTTTCATTTTGCTTTGACAGCCGCCGGACTCTTAGGCGTACTCGTCGGTTTGGCTTTTCTCGATCGCTATTTCAATTCTTAATCCGGGATTCCAACAATCAGCCTCTAATTTCTGCTGATGTTTTTGATCTTTCTTAATCGGGAGTTAAGCTGATTGTTCTGCCTGCCTGTTGCAATCTCTAACAGATTACTGTATCTTTCCAGCAACAGCAAAATCCCCTGCCGTTCGATCGCGCAATTGGAATTTGTAAAAAAATTGAATATATCCCTTGACAGGAGAGCAAAAAAATGTTAATTGAGGTGAACGTCGAGGACTGTTACGGGCTCGCCCAGCAGTCAGCCGACGCTTCCAACCTCCCTGAGAGTACAGCCAGCGGGGAGATTTCAGCCGAAACCTGGGAAAATTGGTTTAGCGTTTGGCTGGAAAACCAGGAAGATTATGTGCCAGTCGCTCCGGGCTACGAAGTCAGTCTGCGTTTAACCGCCGATACCGAGATGCAAGCCCTCAACCTCCAGTACCGCCAGCTCGATAGACCGACTGATGTACTAGCTTTCGCATCTTTAGAGGTAGACTGTCCTCAGCTAGAGGAAATGCAGTCATCTGAACCCCTATACTTGGGTGATATCGTCATCTCGATCGATACAGCTAACCGACAAGCCCAGCAGCAAGGACATCCCCTGAAGAACGAACTAGCTTGGCTGGCAGCCCACGGTTTTCTGCATCTTTTGGGCTGGGATCACCCGGATGAAGAAAGTCTGACTCAAATGCTCGATCGACAAGAAACATTGCTGCGGGCGATCGGTCTTGCGATCCAAACAGCATAACTGAAGTTGATGTTGATTTAAAAAATCATGTCAAGCCCAACATAACTTTCTGAAATTAAACCAAAACTTTAGTAAAAACTTAGAAAAGTTACCTAGACTTGATGAAGTTAATTTGAAAAGTTTAGCTTTCATTCATCTCTGTAAATTAAAGTTGGTTCTTTATGACACTAGATAGACCCTCAATTTCATCACAAATCGCACAGTTTCTGCCCATGCCTCAAGACTCTTCTAGCCAGACAGTCCAGGAGCCGAAAAAAGCCTTGAAATACAACCGAGAGCTGTCCTGGAAAATCGCATCTAGCTTAGCTACGAGTTTTAGATACGCTTGGGGGGGTCTGAGTTATGCTTTTGAAACTCAGCGCAATTTTCGGATTCACACAGTTATAGGCACTTTGGCGATCGGACTCGGGCTATTTTTGCAACTCAAACCTGTAGAAATATCTGTGATCGGCGTCACCATTGGCATAGTTTTAGCAATGGAACTGTTGAATACGGCGATCGAATCGGTGGTAGACTTGACAGTCGGGCAATCTTATCACGAACTAGCCAGAATTGCCAAAGACTGCGCTGCCGGAGCAGTTCTGGTATCGGCAATGGCTGCGATCATCGTCGGTACTGCACTTCTGCTTCCTCCTTTGTGGGCAGTCGTTCAAATTGCGATCGGCCGTCAGTAACTTATTGGAGGCAGAAAATTTTAGGTTTTAGATGACCAATTTGAGATTTTTAGTTTTATTCGTCTATATTGCAGCTATTTTTATCTTCGGCATCTATCTAAAATCTTGAAACCCTTGCTTTCAGGGAGCGAGTCAATCTAAAATCTAAAATCTAAAACCTAAAATCTAACTTAACCCGTGATTATAGTCATCGATAACTACGACAGTTTTACATACAATTTGGTACAGTATCTAGGAGAACTAGGTGCTGAATTGCCCGTAGCCAGCGAAGTGCAAGTCTACCGGAACGACCAAATTTCCTTAGCAGAAATTCGCCAATTGCAGCCGGCAGCAGTGGTGATTTC
The DNA here is from genome assembly GCF_036701705.1 of Microcoleus sp. w1-18aA5. Taxonomy (NCBI): domain Bacteria; kingdom Bacillati; phylum Cyanobacteriota; class Cyanophyceae; order Oscillatoriales; family Microcoleaceae; genus Microcoleus; species Microcoleus sp. w1-18aA5. Next base: position 26,009 of record NZ_JAUPTE010000019.1, read on the forward strand.
TCCTGGCCCGGGGCGGCCGGAAGATGCGGGAATTTCTCTGGAATTAATCAAAGAATTGGGCCCGACTTTGCCAATTTTAGGCGTCTGCCTGGGACATCAAAGTATCGGTCAAGTATTTGGCGGGAAAATTGTTTCTGCACCCGTGTTGATGCACGGCAAAACTTCTCAGGTAGAACACGCAGGAGTCGGAGTTTTTCAGGGCGTGGAATCGCCGATGATTGCCACTCGTTATCACAGTTTGGTAATTGAAAAGCAGAGTTGTCCAGAAGTTTTGGAAATTACCGCTTGGGTTGAAGACGGAACTATTATGGGTGTGCGGCATCGGGAATATCCGCACATTGAAGGTGTACAGTTTCACCCGGAAAGTATTTTGACGACTTCGGGAAAGCAATTATTACGAAATTTCTTGGAACGGCTTTAGTTGGGTTTTGAATTTTGAGTTTTTGTCTGAATCTTTCGGGTGCGTAATGCGAACCTGACGGTTGAAATTATCTAACTTTGTAGGGCGCGCAACGCGAACTTTACGGTAAAACTATGGTGCACATTTTCGCATCTCAGCCGCCCACAAAAGGATACAAGCCCCCGAAAATAGTTGTGGTGAGCCCCAAATTTTAGACGAAAGTTCCATATCCCAGATTCATCTGTGGAGTAAATCTAAAATCTAAAATCTAAAATCTAAAATCGACTGGCGGTGTTTTGTGGTATAACAACAGACGACCAACACCCGACAACCCCAACCACAAGATGAAACGGCGACAATTAATACGTTACGCACAGACGGGTTTGCTAGCAGCTTTCTTCACGGGTTTGCCATCTGGATGGGAAAGCTATCAAGCTCAAACTGCTGATTCTTTGTCGATTCAGTGGTTGGGCCACACTTGCTTCTTGTTCGCCGGAGGCGGTGCGAGGGTGCTGGTGAATCCTTTTCGCCCCCTGGGCTGTACCGCAGGCTATCGCTCTCCTAAAGTGCCAACAGATTTGATTCTGATTAGCAGCCGATTGCTCGATGAAGGGGCGATCGACGGATTTGCGGGCAATCCCGGCCTTTTGTACGAACCAGGGGCTTACAGGTCTAACGGGCTGCGGATTCAAGGGATTCGGACGGAAAAAGACCGTGAGGGAGGAAGGCGATTTGGGGTCAATGTGGCTTGGCTGTGGCAGCAAGCGGGCGTTAAGATTTTACACTTGGGCGGAGTTGCTGGCCCGATCGGCATTGAAGAACAAATCTTGATCGGGCGGCCCGATGTAGTGCTGATTCCCGTGGGTGGCGGGCCGAAAGCTTACACTCCGGCGGAAGCGAAGCAAACTTTGCAACTTCTCAAACCAAAGATGGTGATTCCGACGCATTTCAAAACCCAAGCCGCCGATGCTGCTGCGTGCGATTTGGTGCCGCTAGATGAATTCTTGGCGCTGATGGATGGTACGCCGGTGCGCCGAGTGAATAATGACACGATTTCGATCAAATCTGCTGACTTACCCCAAACTGGTTCAGTGATTGAGGTTTTGAGTTACAGATTTAGCGGTTGATGCCCGATTTTTCAGCTTGCGTTATAGTAAGGGAGTTTTGGTCGATCGGGGATGCAAGAGAATTTTCTCTTTACCTTAGCCTCTGGCAACCTTGCCTTTTGTCGAGATTTGGCTAACATAACAATTCATGTTCACTGTTTTATCTCATAAGGAAATGCAAGCGCAATGAAAAATCAAAATTTACCTAGTTGGATCAAACAACTCACAGGTTTCGCAGGAATAATCGGCGCTAGCGCGTTAATCGGTTTCCCGGCTTGGGCTCACATCACCTCCAACACCAATGTTGCTAATGCAACTCAAACTTCACAAGTTGCAGGAAAAGTGAAAACCGCTGCTTCACCCGCACCAACTTCCGCTTCACCTGCACCAACTTCCGCTGCTAAGGATATTGTTGCTATTGCATCTGGCGACGCTCAATTCGAGACATTGACGAAGGCTTTGGGAGCTGCAGGTTTGGTGACAACTTTACAAGGAAAAGGCCCTTTCACTGTTTTTGCTCCGACTGATGCGGCCTTTGCTGCTTTGCCAGAAGGAACTGTGGAGAATTTGCTCAAACCGGAAAACAAAGCCCTACTTACTAAGATTTTAACTTACCACGTTGTTCCTGGTTCGGTTGTATCTACTAGCCTGAAATCCGGCGATGTTAAAAGTGTCGAAGGCAGTTCGCTGAAGGTGGGAGTTAACGCAGGCAAAGTTACTGTCAGCGGTGCTAATGTTGTGAAAGCTGATATCAAAGCTAGCAACGGCGTTATTCACGTAATTGACAAGGTGTTGATGCCCCCTGATGCCAAGTAGGACTAGCGTTTTGTGCATCAATTGATGTCAGATTCGGTTAAATGAAGACGAAGTAAGGACACAACAATGTTGTGTCCTTATTTGTATGGCAGGCAATTCAGAATTAATATAGATAAAGCTTTAGCTAGCTGCAGGTACTTACAAAAATGGCTGCCAACCCTTACCCCGATGGCCAAAATCGAAGATTTCGGGATGGAGAATTTCTGCTAAAATTTCTAACGAATCAACCAATCTCGGCCCCGGCCGATTAAAGTAAGAATTGCCGTCAGTTATGTAAACGTTCCCCATTTTTACTGCTTCCAAATTAGGCCATTCTGCGTATTTAGTTATGTGTATTGCTTCGATGCGAGTGCGGTTCAAATCAAAACCACAAGGCATAAAAATAATTACATCGGGGTTAGCTCCTACTAGCGATTCCCATTTTAACCAAGGGGAATGTTCCCCGACAATTCCAAACAGCGAATTGCCTCCCGCCATTGCCACTAATTCGGGAATCCAGTTACCCGCAGCCATCAAAGGTTCAATCCATTCGATGCAGGCTACTTTGGGAAGTCTCTGTTTTGTGGTAATAATAGAGGATGCTTGTGTTTGGGAGGTAATAGCATCAATGCGGGATTGCAAAAGGTCGATCGCACTTTTTCCATTTACGCCCAAAGCATCAGCAACTCGCTGAATATCCGTCCAAATTTCTGCTAGCAGATTCGGCTGCAAAGAAATAATTTCCGGCTTGCTATTTACCAGCGTGCTTACTGCTTGTTCAACCTCTGTCAGAGAACAAGCGCAGACTTCACATTGAGCTTGAGTAATAATGTGAGTCGGCTGCAATTTTTCCAAAGTCTCTATTTCTACTTTATACACACTCAGCGCATTTTGCAACAATTCTGTCACGCGGTTGTGAATTTCGCTGCTAGTTCCTTCGGGATTGAATTTAGGCTGAGTGCAAACAGGTAAATTTTGGATTTCTGGGGGATAATCGCATTCGTGGGAACGGCCCACAATTGCATCGGTTAATCCTAAAAGTGCTACAATTTCGGTGGCACTGGGAATTAGAGAGATTATTCTTGGTTGGTTCATTGGTTTTCTGTTTTTTACCGCTTCGGAAGCACAGGCGAGACGCCCGTGCCACAGTAAAAGGGATTGTTAAATTTTTAGTTTTTTTAAGTATTGCAAATCTTGCCATGCGTGAATGAGATTACCTTGCATCAGAGCCGCTACACCGTTTAAAACTCTAATTTCCGGTAGGTTGGAGTTGAGAGCGAGAGCAGGTTTTAAGGCTGTTTGAGCAGCTTTGGGATGCCAGCCGTACAGGTGTACGAAAGCGAGATAGGCGTAAGCGTAAGGGTTTTTTGAGTCGAGTTGAGTAACTTTTTCTAAGACGGCAATCGAACTTTTGACATTCTGCTGCAATACCCGAGAAAATGCCAAAGCATAAGCCAATTCTAGATTATTTGGTTCCTGTTTCAACCGATATTCTAACGCTTGTTCCGCTTGCACGGTATAATCTTGAATTGGATCGTACTGATTGATGCGCCCAATCTGCTCGAACACGGGTTCTAAACCTGGCAATCCTTTGGGTAAATTAACCGCCATCGCCCGCAATTGAGTCACCAAATCTAACTCAGGCTTATCTTTATAATCCTCGTTCCCCCGCTCTGCCTGAGAACGCATATCCAGAGGCTCTGCCTCTATTTTAACACTCACTGTCGGCACATTAATCGGATAAGTTTCACCGGTTTTCCGATTTAGATAAGTAGCTTGCAGATTGTAAGTTCCCGGTGCAATATTAGCAGGAGGAAGCATCGCCGTACGATCGACAACTCGAAACCCCACAGCAAATTTATCCGCTTCCAGCATTCCCGGATGCAAAGTCGCCTGGCCGATCGCGCGATCGTGTAAAATCCTGAAAGTCTGTCCCGGTGGAATATCGCCCGACTGCTGATTTTGCCACGTTACCAACACTAAACCAGACTGCAACTGCTGCCAAGGCCCAGACCAAGTATAAGTAACCGGTAGCGCGAGTCCGGGAACTGCTTTTGCAGCGACAGTAACTCGATCTAATTGTACTTGCGATCGCGCTTCATTTAACGGCTGTATTTCGACAGGCTGCACTCGCTTGCGATAAAGATTTAAATTAGTATAATCGGGCAAAGTCCAAGTTTTATCTAACTCAAATTTATCACCTTTTTCAATTGCCGTTACTGCTGCATTTTGAGCTTGTTTAATACGTTCGCGAATCGAACCTTGGGGGCCGCTTTTAGTTACAAACCAAGAGAGCGATCGCACATCTTGCGGCACGTCTTTTAAATTCGTTCCCACCTGCCGCCCATAAACCTGAAAATTCGCCAAAGCACCGTAAAAATTCAAATTATGCTGGTTAATTTCCGGGGTCGAAGGCAACACGCCTAAAGTAGACTGCAAATAAGGTTCCCTATCAATAATTTCGGCAATTATCTCTCGGTGCGGCCACTCTTTCCCCCAGTAAGGATAGTGAGAATTGCCGGGACTGATAATTTGAACTAAGCTATGTCCAAAAGCCCCTCCCAGCGGCCACATATGCAATAGCATTGCCAGAATTCCCAAGCCAATTGTACCCCAGCGAATTTCTCGTCCCCACCGAGAAGGCCACAGCGTTAAACAGTAGGCTAAGAAAATAGATAAAACTGGCAAATAAGGTATACCATATCGGTCGTCTTTGTTAATATTTAGAGAATTAATTAAATAAGCTCCTACCCAGAAAACAGCCAGCCAGCGACAGGAGTTGAGATAAAAGATGGACGAACTCTCTTGCCGACGACGCCAATAAAGTATCAATCCTACTAAGGGAATAAGTAACAGAGGCCAAGAAATGTGTTCTGGTAAGTGTTTACCGTAGTAAATCCAAGCGTCGATCGTATTGAGGGCCGGATCTCCTTCGGCGATCGCAGAATCCACTGTTGCCCGTTTTCCCCCGGTCAAAATTAACAGCCAATTAGTTTTTGCCCACGGCCCAAACACCGCCACCGACAGCAACAAACTACCTGCTAATTGAGCTAATCTTCCCCAAGCTTTTTGTCGCACAGCACCCACAGCTAACCAGACAATCGGGGTAAATAGAAATAATACGGTAGTGTGTTTAACTAATATTGATAAACCGAGAGAAATTCCAAAGGCGATTGCCCAAAAGAAAGACGACGGGGAGAGGGGGAGAGTGGGGGAGGGGGAGAGAGAGGAACTGGAAGAGGGGAAGAATTTATACTTTTTATTCGTTCGTTCTTTCAACTGAGTTCTATCGGTTACATCCTTTACATCCGTTACATCCGTTACAGAATCCGTTGCCGAACTTCTTCCTTCAGAAGCCTTCCACATGGTCAAACAATAGAAAGCCAAAGTAATCGCCGCAGTGAGGGGATAGTCGAGTAAAAATTGCAAGCGGAACCGATAAAGTCCCGGTAACAAAACGCAAATTGCAGCGGCCCACAAACCGACTTGCCTGTTAAATAATTGGACACCAAGACTGTAGACTGAAGCGAGGAGAATTGCACTAAATAATAGATGAACGAGGGTTGCCCGATCGCCCCCAGTACCGAAAACTTGAAGAAACGGCACCGTCAAGATGTATGCCAAGGGCGGAATTTTCGTCGAAAGCAGCCAGAAGTTTGTCCACCACTCCCCGGAAAGCCACTGAGGATGCTGCAACGCCTGCAAGTATTTCAGGGTGCTAGTCAGGTAATCTGCTTGATCCCACGCCGGGACAGATCGATCGAGGGCAAACCAGAGGCGATCGCTAATTGCCCCCAGCAGCCAAATTATGCCTAAGACAAGCAGACTCTTGCCCTCGCTGTCCCGATGTTGCTGTGCCATTGCGATTCTTGGATTTTAGGTTGCAGCTTTTAGCTTACAGGTGGGCGGTTCCGGGTGATCGAAAATTAATTTGAAAAAGTGCTTGCTAAATTCTGTATGTGTCTGCTAAGATAGTAAAGCGCGAAAAAACAAGCCGGGATAGCTCAGTTGGTAGAGCAGTGGACTGAAAATCCACGTGTCACGAGTTCAAGTCTCGTTCCTGGCATCGCAAAGCCCTCACAAAGTTGAGGGTTTTTTTTTAGGAAAAATGCGGGCAATTCAGCTAATCAAGATGTAGGTTTGCCGATGGCGGGGTGAAAGCCCCGCCGGAAACTCAGACAGAGCTGATATTTGACGGACTTGTGCTAAAAAAAGATAGGTCAGATCAATTCCGGTTGCACGAGCCAGATGATTGTTGACTGTTGACGGGCGGGTCGAAAAACTGAATGATGGTTGAGTGTTGAATGTTGACTCGATTTTACGCCCGACGATTAAGTGCGGATTTGATATCAGACAAAAATTACACTTGAGTATAGTTGTCAGATTAATAAGTCCAGTTTTGCTTGGTCTGCAAGCTATAGGTTCCATCTTTCACATTCACCCGCTCAGGAATCAGATCTAAATCTTTAAACATATTTGCCTGGTGCTGTAGGGCCGTGAGCGATTGGTCGTCGATCGGGATAATAGCGCGCTCGGCACTACGTCGCTGTAAAATTTCTACAATGGATGGATCTATTTCATGCTGTTCTGCCAATCGCACAGCAGCTTCTAATTCCTGTTTCTTAGCCCAAGCTCCAGCTTCGTTTACCTCTTCTAAAATCACCTTGAGCAAGTCGGGATAGTCGCGTACCAACTCTGGAATTGCGTAGTAATAGGTCGGAACTTCTAAAGAGGCTTTGTCACCAAAGATACTCTCTAAGTCTGCAATCGAGCGCCCTGGATAAGCACTTCGGACTTGAGTTGTCGTGTAGGGAACCCAAATCACCCAAGCATCCACCTCACCCGCGCGGAATAGGGGCAGCGCCTGTGGCTGGGTCAGATAAATTGGCTCAATGTCACTAAACTCTAATCCCACTTTTGCCAGTGCTCGCACCAGCACATAATGAGCGCTTGAGCCTTTGTCAAAAGCTATCTTTTTACCCTTCAGGTCGGCAACTGTCTGAATTGGCGAATCTTCTGGTACTAGAATCGCTTGACCTTTAGGAGCAGTATATTTTTCTTTAGCCACCCGCACAAACACATGATCTGCTGCTTGAGAGAAGATGCTGGCCGTACCACCGCCGCCGCAGAAATCGATCGTCCCATTGCTTAATGCTTCTATCAGAGCAGAAGCTGATAAGAAGCTTGTCCAAGTAACAATCAGCCCAAATGGTCGCAAACGGCTTTCGAGCAAACCTTGAGCACGCAGGACTTCCAGATTCGTCATACCCTCTGGATAACCGATTTTGAGTTGCTTTAGCCGCCGCGCTTGCTCAGCTAAGGGTGTATTGCCCGAATGAGCAGAACGATTAGAAAACCAGCGATCCAAAACGACACAGAAAAGTATGCCCCCCACAAACAGTCCCACCGTTTCCAGTAACCGGATTGTTGAGTCTTTAGACAATTTGACCTGATTTACCTGACTGATGACTAGAGGGGAGAGTACATTGCCAGAGGCTGGAGTGGCAACAGCATGACTGTCAAAAGCCAGACTCAAGACTAAAACCAAGACCAGGGCGATACAAAACAGACCTACAAACCGATAGGTGGCCGATATACGAGTGGCCGAACTGAGCGACCGTAAGATATTGTGACCTGTGCCTCTAGGCACACGGTCAATCAAACGGCTAATCATAATGACTCCTTTGATAAACACAGGTGATGGACATTCTGGGATGAGTTGAAGCTCCGGGATCAATTCAAAGCACCGCTTGATACGGATAAACTACCAAATTTGCTCACTTGTTACACCCAATATGGGATACTCACATTATCATATCGAGATTATGGTGATTTTTCACGACGGTTGAGAAATCAGTAGTTTCGGCGATGGGATAGGTATTGAGTGAGAGACGGTAATGGATTGGTTAATTGCAACAATTAAGATTGGACTGGCTGTTGCTGTCGCAACAACGTTTGACGACAACATTTATCTGACGGCCTTCTTCAGTGAGGTTAATCGTACTTTTCGTCCTAAACACATTGTGGTGGGTGAGCTTATAGGGTTCACGGCATTAATCACGGTAAGTTTAGTTGGTTTCTTGCTGGGGCTAGCAATTCCGTCAACTTGGACGGGGTTACTGGGGATTTTGCCGATACTGATTGGCTTGAATAATTTACTCAACCTTAACAAGGATGATTCAGCCGAAGATAAGTCAGCTAATCTGAAAAGAAACTCTAAATTTCACGGATTTGATTCTCGGCAGCGATCGCTCTGGGAAATAATTCGCGATCCGCAAACTTATCGCGTTTCTGCGGTCACGATTTCTAATGGTGGTAACAATCTTGGCATCTATATTCCCCTATTTGCTAGTAGCAGTATTCAAAATCTGGCTGTGATCGTACCGATTTGCTATTTTATTGTTTGCTGCTGGCTGTTTATGTCCTATACTCTGACGCATCTACCTGGTATTGCTTTGGTTCTCAGCCGTTATGCGAGCAAGATTTTCCCTTTTGTGCTAATGTGGCTGGGTTTCCGAATTCTGATAGACAGCGAATCCTATCGTCTTTTTCTACCAAACACTTGACAGACAAAAACGATCGAAGCATGGAAAAAATCCATGACAACAGTACCATTCTCTACAATAAAGGAATAAAAAAGACTTTAACATAATAGATGAATACCAAAAAAAGCTAGACCGTAATCCCAAATTAGTGGTCTATCAATTTAATCTCCTTGCCATTCCCTATCTTGCAGTTACTTTTGAGAGAGTAGCGGCGTAGCTTCAATTGTTTGCCGGATTCCTATTGTGACTTCGCAGTTACTATGCAAGCAATCGATCGGGAGCAGTGGACTGAAAATCCACGTGTCACGACTTCAAGTCTCATTTATCGAACTCCATTTGCCTGAAAGTTTAGCTTACGAGATTGATGAATCTGTTCGACCTGAATATTTAAAGCTGTGGAGAAGCGTTCAACTCCGACGAGAATAGTTTTGAGAGTGAATTATTTAACTGTCTTATTTTTGAGTGAGGTACGACGCTAATTCTGGAATTTCACCGCCGCGCTGCCACTCGGCTTCCCCGCGCCGCACTTTGGTTCGGGCTGTGATTTCCTCAATCTCCCATAATTGCAATTTGGATAGTAGTAAGCATTGGGCCACAGTAAAGAAACAATCAGCCAAAAGCTAATGCTTAAGGCAAACCCTCTGGCGCACGATGTAGGATCGGGGAGGAATTTCGGCCAATTATTCATGGTTGGGATAATTTGACGGGATCTCATCAATATCGTCCCATCGCGCCGATCGTTCTGGGCCGCGCGATCGTCCATAAAAATTGCCGGACAGTGCCGGATGTGCCAAGTTGATTAAAACTTTTTTTAAATAAACACTCGTACTCGTTATCCTGTTGAAGGGGCTCAGTGCTGTGTGGGCATCCTACAAGTACGCGCGTGCGAAGCTATCCCGAAGGGAATCGCCCCAGACAATCCCTTATCCCCTACAATAAACAAGCAATTATTATATTTTGAGTTATCCTGTGAGTCCTACTGCCGAAGTCAGCAATACCCTAAATGCGGGCGCTCTACCAACCGTTACCGCTACCGCAGCCCGCCGCGCTGTTTTTCCCTTCACTGCAATTGTTGGCCAGGAGGAGATGAAACTGGCGCTGCTGTTGAATGTCATCGATCCCAAAATTGGCGGGGTGATGATTATGGGCGATCGAGGTACTGGCAAATCTACCACAATCCGCGCCCTCACTGATTTGCTGCCGGAAATTGAGGTGGTGGCTGACGATCCTTTTAACAGTCATCCCACCGATCCGGATTTGATGAGTGATGAGGTGCGCGATCGCACTATGTCTCAAACGGAGATTAAAATCGCCCGCAAAAAAGTCCAAATGGTAGACTTGCCTCTGGGCGCTACCGAAGACCGAGTTTGCGGTACGATCGACATCGAGAAAGCTTTGTCGGAAGGTGTTAAAGCTTTTGAACCCGGCCTTTTAGCTAAAGCTAACCGCGGCATTCTTTACGTGGATGAAGTTAATTTGCTCGACGATCATTTAGTCGATGTTTTGCTCGACTCCGCCGCCAGCGGTTGGAATACTGTTGAAAGAGAAGGCATTTCGATCCGCCACCCGGCTAAGTTTATTCTCATCGGTTCCGGGAATCCAGAAGAAGGAGAATTGCGGCCGCAGTTGCTCGACAGATTCGGGATGCACGCAGAAATTCGGACTGTAAAAGACCCGAATTTAAGAGTGGAAATTGTTGAACAGCGATCGAGTTTTGACCAAAATCCGCCGGAGTTTCTCGCAAAATATCAGCGCGAACAAGATGAAATGCAGCAGAAGTTGGTGGAAGCCCAGGAAAGGTTGAAATCGGTAACTATCGATCGAGAGTTGCGGGTAAAAATCTCCCAAGTTTGCGCGGAATTGGACGTAGACGGGCTGCGGGGCGATTTGGTGACGAATCGGGCTGCGAAAGCTTTCACGGCTTTGGAATGCCGCACAGAGGTGACTGTGGACGATATTCGCCGGGTGATGACTCTGTGTTTGCGGCACCGGTTGCGGAAAGACCCGCTAGAATCAATAGATTCGGGGTATAAAGTGACTAAAGTGTTCGATCGGGTATTCGGTCTGGAATCAACTGAGGGGTAATTAGTAATTGGTAGTTGGTAATGGGTAATTGGTGGTGATGAAACCTTCCCAAATTTTCATACCTAATTCCCCATTTCCAATTACTAATTCGGGCAATGGAAAAACGAATTTTAGGATTAGATCCTGGCTTAGCAAATCTCGGCTACGGGGCAATTTCCTGTCAAATTGTCCCCGGTAAACAAGATAAAAACAGCGTTTCCCTGATTGATTGTGGCGTCATACAAACAACACCCAAACAGGAAATGGGACAGCGCTTGAAAACAATTTACGACGATTTGCACGAGGTAATTGAACAGATTAAACCTGATATAGCAATTGCCGAAAAACTGTTCTTTTACAAGATGGGAAATACCATACTGGTAGCCCAAGCGCGCGGCGTTTTGACGCTAGTATTAGCGCAGTGTGGAGTGCCACTGTTCGAGTTTACGCCGGCTCAAATTAAGCAAGCTTTGACCGGCCGCGGTAATGCGGATAAATCTGAAGTGCAAGAGGCCGTGGCGCGGGAGTTAGAGTTGGCTTATATTCCGAAACCGGACGATGCAGCGGATGCTTTGGCGGTGGCTTTGACTGGTTGGTACGATGATGATATTTGTCCGAAGAAAATACAGTTGGAAACAGGAAAAATTTGATACAATATCAAATCATGGGCAAATTAAGCACAAATCCGGGCAACACATCTTCTCCCGATAAACTTACAGGAAATTGTACAATCTCTACTTCGCGAGAAGGGCGATAAATTTCTACTTTTTCGTCTAGAGGATTAATTAACCAACCCAAGCGTAAACCGCTGTTTAGATACTCCTGCATTTTCTCCTGAAGAGGCCGCAGGGGGTCTGGACGCGATCGCAATTCAATGGCAAAATCAGGACAAATTGGCGGAAATTTCTCTTGTTGTTCTGGTGTTAAAGCAGACCATCTTTCTAAGCTAACCCAAGCCACGTCTGGAGCTCGATAGCCATTATTAGGCAAGCGAAAAAGTGTAGAAGAACTAAACACTCTCCCTAGCTGGGTTTTACGGTTCCACAAGCCCAAATCTGTAATTAAATAGGCTTTTCGATTGCCGCTAACTCCGCCTGCGGGTGACATAATAATGATTTCTCCTTTAGGTGTCCGTTCAAATTGCCAATCTCGATTCATCTGGCATAAACGGTAAAACTGTTCATCGGTTAGTTCGACAGTATCTAAGTTTAAAGTAATGATTGTCATTTTTCCTAACTCTTTATAAATATGAGTCCTGCCAACCTATTTTAGCGCCGCATTTGGTCAATTTTAACATCACTCCTCCTAGCTCGGACTTAAGCTTTAATACGAGGGCTTAAGCCCCAGCCAGACTATTGCGAAGTGCAAAATATTATTTGAAAATGTAATTAAGTTCGATCGCCCAATTCCCACCTCCATCAAAAAATGCTATAATAGCAACTTTAATTGCTAAACTTATCCCGCCAACAGAGAACACAGGAAAATAATATGGTGATTATTACCTCACAACAAATTGCCCAATTTCGCTCGCAATTAGCGGAATATCCCGAAGCCCTAAAAGCCCTAGACGCAATCGAAGATTGCGAAGGTAACATCGAAGATGCAGCGATATCTCTAGCAATTCAAGCCGGGCAAGAACCAAATATCTCGGAAAATTGGTTAGACGGATTGGCCAAAAGATGCCGGGTTGCTATCTGCAAATCAGAGGTTAAAGAAGAGTTGAAAAACGGACAATTGAATGCTGCATTTAGAGATTTAGTGGCAGCAAAAATTTGCCCTGATATTTTGGTGACTTCGGTGATTATTTATGTATTTAAAACTGGGGTGAATGAGTTTTGTGAACCTCTCGAATATAAACTGTAAAGCCATCGCTGCATTTAAAAATTAGGTGAAACACAGCTATCCCGAAGGGTAGGGAATCGCCCTCATTTCTCAAAACATGATACAACGAGGCGATGGCAACTCTTCTCTACCCCTTTGCACTACTGTAGCCAGCCGGCCTCAAATCCGGCGACAAACCCAAAGATTTCCCCAGCAAACGAGCAAGTTGCACTAAAAAATTAGCAGTATCTTCGTCACCTTCGCGCGCCATTGAAGCCGATATCTGGATTAGCATTTGCACAAATCCCGCATCAATTAAATCGGAACAGGAACTTAAGACCTCTGGTTCTTGGCCGTTGGGACAGGTAAGCACTCGCTCGATTAAGTTCAAATAAGCCTCTTGACGTTCTGGATTCATTTTGGCAGGAGCTTTACAGTAAATAATTTATTATTACGTTTAACTCACTCCTGTCAATCAGGCGATCGAATAAGCGATCCCCGTTTTAACTCTAGAAACTCCATTCAGTCAGGAATAGACAGAAGCTTAAAGAAAATCTTAAGTTTCTCCATGCTAGTTGAGTCGAGGTAAGTTGTCCCAATGCGCCCCCTAGAATGCAAGCTAAGCTGCGCCAATAATAACCCTAAGATTCAAGGGAATTAAGAATATACAAAATGAAAATAGGAATATTTTTAGGAAATCTAGGAAACCCCGCCATCTACTATCCCAAACTTGCCCCAATTACCGGCGGAGTCGCGGCGAGTATTTTTCTTTGCCAATTATTGCAATGGCAATCACAACAGTCCAACTCCGGCGAATGGGTGAAAACTAACAACAGCGAAATTGAAAAAGCTACTGGTTTAAATCGCGAAGAACAAGAACTCGCGAGACGCCTGCTAAAAGTGCGATCGCTCCTGAAAGAAAAATTAACAAATCCCAACACGGACACCCTAGAACTCTGGGCGGACATTGACGCTTTCGAGGAAAAACTAAATAACTTTTGGTCACCGAATCCGCCAGATATTATAACACCGATAAGTTGCGAAAACAACAATCACCCTGTAGAAATTTTCCGCGAAACATCACCCCCAAATCATGTAGTTAAAACCGACAAATATTTCGGGCAACCCCGCCAACAAATAGCTGTGGCTGTCACCCCTAATTACCGATTTAGCGGCCCTTGGAATTCCCAAGAAGAACTCCACAACTTTCAACGATCCTTAGAAGCCTATGCTCAAGAGCGCAACTTAGGATTTGGCAATCCTTCTGGATGGGCATTTAAAATTATTGACAGCATGACAAAAGGCTTAACCTCGACTTTTTGGGATGAATTTATCGCCGGAATTCCTTTAGGAGAAAGTCAGAAAGTTAAGCGAGATTGGGAAATCGAACCAGAAGTGCCTTATCCTGCTTTTGAAGAGGAGCGAATTCAGTATTACGTGCACAAAGGCGAACCGCTGGAAGCCGCAGTCTCTAAAGCCCGTGCTGATTTGAGAAACCCGGTTTTGGGCAAAGATTTGTGGGAGGGATTTTTGCGAAAGTGCGATCGCCTTGCCGATGATGCACTCAAAGCAAAACAGCAGGGCGTTGACACACCATATCTGCCATCTTCCTTCAACGAAAAACCGCAAATCACCAAGGATAGTGTAATGCGGAAGTTAGGGGCGATCGCGCCGCAATTAGCCCTCAATCAATCCACATCTGAAACAATTGCTGAACCGCCAAAACTCGAACAAAAAGAGCTGCCAACAGTCGCCGAAACCCCCAGTATTTCCTCTTTGCAAAAAGCTTACCAAACTCCTCTGGGTCGAAGTATAGTCGAAAAACAAATCGCTGCCAACCCAGAATGGGGGTACGAAATAGTTGACGGTGAAATAGTCGAATCAATCCCTTTTTAATGAGGCTGATATGAAACGAGTTAGCGAGATTAATCCGCTGGGAGAAGAGCGACCAAATCCTTCTGAGGAAGAGAGGGAAAAACTGCGGCGGGAAAGGTTGCAGCGAGAAAGAGATGAAGGATATCAAAAGTTAGTTGAACTCTGCAATTTAGGCGAATATGACATGGCCCAGCAGTTGGCAAATCGACATTTTAATTGGGGTTATGAAATAGTTGATGGAATTGTGGGGGAAAGGATAAATTAGGTTCGTGGACTACCGCAATGTCTATGTTATAATTATAACTAAAAATTCAATAACTATTAAAATATGACGACAACTATTAATGCCAAAAACCTAACATTAGCAGAAGTACACCGTCTGTTCAACTTTCAAAAGCAGTACACGAACTCATTTACCTCTCTGTTATCCCTTGAAGATATAACAGAACACGAACAGCAGGAACTTATACAAACTAGGGATGATTTCGATGACTACATTTCAACTGATCGAGTTTCTGAAGGACTGGTAAAAGCTCTGACTACCTTTCCCCTAATGCGATTGGCTGGCTTCTACCGCCGCCCGATTAAAATTAGTTTAGAACAAGACATCGCCGAAATTAGCATTGAAGATGAAGATACAATCATTAAAGGACGATTTGATATCTTGGCTGTCAACAAAATAAAACCCATCAGAAGCGATACATATTTTTGGGTTTTGGTGATTGAAAGTAAAAATTCTGGAATTAACGCATTGATGGGTTTATCCCAATTGCTAACCTATGCTTATCAAAATTTAAAATATCAAGACACAATCTGGGGTTTGACAACCAACGGAATGCACTATCAGTTCGTCAATATTCAGGGGGGCCACAACCCAACCTATCAGCTAATGCCTTTGCTAAACCTGATGGAGCCAGAATCGTCAGTTTTGTTGCTGCAAGTTTTAAAAGCTATTTGCAAACTATAAAAAAAGAGGCAGGGAGCATTCCCCGCCTCCAATCTGCAATGACTGTTAACCTAAAAGTTAGATTAGCCAGCCAATACTTTTTAGTAGCCTCTGGTGTTAGGCTTGTGGACGATGAAGCTGAGCACTTGGCATTGCTTCACGTTGTCAAAACCCATGACGCGGATGTAGCAGCTAGGATTTTCTTGACGGCAAGCTTGAACTTCAGCCATGATTTCTTGGACGCTGCGAGCACCAAACAAAGGCAACTTCCACAAAGTCCAGTAGCGCATTTCAGCAGCAGAGGTTTCGTTGAATTCTACGCCGGGAATGTAGCCTTGATCCAGGATGTACTGGAGTTGCTTGGCAATTTGCGCGTCTGTCAGCGGGGGCAAATAGGACAGAGTTTCGTAACGACGCTCTTTAGGTAAAGTCTTCATTTTTTGTATCTCTAAGGTGTGTGTTCGATCGCACTTGTCGATCGATTAACTCGACAAATTATCCAGATTCGGTTCAGAATCTATTGATGTTTCAGGATTACTGCTAGAAACAGACCAATTAAGTTGCGTAGTTCGCTCTAAATGCTGGCGTCTGTGTTCCATATTCGCCTGTTGAATGCCAGTACAAACCATTTCTGGCAAAAATTCCGTCACATCGTGAGCCAGATACTCTCGCACAGTCATGATCCGAAAGCCTAAATCTTGATTTTCCAAAAGCAACTCTTGAATATAAGCTTCTCCATCTTGGATTTTGCCCTTAGTGGAAAACTCATTCAACCAGATTGCCAAAGGAGGATTGGTTTCGCTCAACTGAGCGACCACCATCCGCACGGATTGATAGGTTAGGTAACTTGCCAGCACCTTAGCGGTGTCTTTCGCAACTTGTTTGAGATCCATTTTGACCCCAGCCCCCTCAAATTTTAGATTTTGGATTTTAGATTTTGGATGCAAACTTACTTGTAAATCTTCTTCAAAGATAAAGACTTCCCAGCAAGTTTGCGACCTAAAACCTAAAATCTCAAACCAAAAATCCTTAAAGGGTATCCATTGCCTCAAACTCAAACTTGATTTCTTTCCAGAGTTCGCAAGCAACAGCCAGTTCAGGAGACCATTTGCAAGCTTCGCGAATTACGTCGCCGCCTTCGCGCATCAAGTTGCGGCCTTCGTTACGAGCTTGGACGCAAGCTTCCAAAGCAACGCGGTTAGCAGTTGCACCAGGTGCGTTACCCCAAGGGTGGCCCAAGGTGCCGCCGCCGAACTGTAAGCAGGAGTCGTCGCCGAAGATTTCAACCAAGGCTGGCATGTGCCAGATGTGGATACCACCGGATGCAACTGGCATGACACCAGGCATGGAGGCCCAATCTTGGGTGAAGTAAATACCGCGGCTGCGGTCTTCTTCGATGTGGTCTTCGCGCATCAAGTCTACGAAGCCCATCGTGATGCCTTTTTCGCCTTCGAGTTTACCCACAACTGTACCGGAGTGCAGGTGGTCGCCGCCGGACATCCGCAAGCACTTGGCAAGCACGCGGAAGTGGATACCGTGGTTTTTCTGACGGTCGATAACTGCGTGCATGGCGCGGTGAATGTGCAGCAAAATACCGTTGCGGCGGCACCATTTAGCCAAGGTGGTGTTTGCAGTGAAACCACCGGTCAGGTAGTCGTGCATGATGATGGGGGTTTTGATTTCCTTAGCGAACTCAGCCCGCTCCATCATTTCTTCGCAGGTAGGGGCAGTTACGTTGAGGTAGTGACCCTTGACTTCGCCGGTTTCTGCTTGGGCTTTTTCAATAGCTTCTTGAACGAACAAGAAACGATCGCGCCAACGCATGAACGGTTGCGAGTTGATGTTTTCGTCGTCTTTGGTGAAGTCCAAACCGCCGCGCAGAACTTCGTAAACGGCACGGCCGTAGTTCTTAGCAGACAGACCCAATTTGGGCTTAATTGTACAACCCAGCAAAGGACGGCCGTACTTGTTCAATTTGTCCCGCTCAACGGTAATACCGTGAGGAGGGCCTTGGAAGGTTTTCAGGTAAGCAATGGGAATCCGCAAGTCTTCCAACCGCAGAGCACGCAGAGCTTTGAAACCGAACACGTTACCCACCAAAGAGGTCAGCAAGTTGGTGACTGAACCTTCTTCAAACAAATCCAAAGGATAGGCAATGAAGCAGATGTATTGGTTGTCTTCACCAGGAACTGGCTCGATGTCATAGCAGCGACCTTTGTAGCGGTCGAGGTCGGTCAGGAGGTCAGTCCAAACAGTCGTCCATGTACCTGTAGAAGATTCAGCAGCCACAGCAGCTCCAGCTTCTTCTGGGGGAACTCCCGGCTGCGGTGTGACGCGGAAGGCAGCCAAAATATCTGTATCTTTCGGCGTGTAGTCCGGCGTGTAATACGTTAGTTTATAGTCTTGAACTCCGGCTTTATACCCAGCCTTTGATTGAGTTTGGGTTTGCGCGTAAGCCATATCTCGCTTCCTAGTATTCGCTTAATTTTTTTGCCCGATCGCAGGCTGTTAAAAATATATCAACAAAGTGTCACTCTCCAATTTTAATATTCTTTTAATCATCATAAGTATTGTTTATTTTGCTTTACATTCCGAAAATATTTGTAACATATCTTATGAAATTCCCGTGGCGAAGGATGCAGGAGGAAAGGCTGGGGATCGCAGAGTGGGGGGGAATTTTGGGCGATCGAAATATATTGTGCAGCGAGCCGAACAGCGGATCAATACGGTTTATGTAAAGAATTTAATACTTAAAAATCAGAATTGGTAATCGGTAATCGGCAAGGGGGAAGTAGTTAGAAATACCTAAAGTTATGGTTGGGAGTTAAGATCGATCGCCCGATCTCAACTGTTATTCAGTATGTAGCAATCCAAAATCCAAAATCTCAAATCTCAAATCCCGTTAATCGGAGACCACCAACTCAAAAATCGACAGCATACCACATAATATGGACAGGGCTTGTGCAGCAAGAGCAAGCTCGTGTCTCAAACCAAATCCGTCGTTACAGCAATTTAACCTCGCTGAAAACCTGGTTTCTGCCTTAACTGCGCGTAAGTCTAGTATGGATATTTAGTCCCATTTTTACTCTGGTTGTGCCTCACCCCCCTTCAAAAGCCGTTCACTGCATCAATCCAGATTGCCCAAGGCCCTACCCTCAGACTTGGGGCAACAATTTTTGTCATAGTTGCGGGGCTCCCCTGCGGCTAAAAAATCGCTACGTGCCTCTACAAAGCCTGGGTTCCGGGGGTTTTGCAGCCATTTTCACAGTTTGGGACACAGAAACTGAAACCGAGCGCGTCCTGAAAGTGTTACTCGAAACTGCCCCGAAAGCGCTGAAACTGTTCGAGCAAGAAGCTTGGGTTTTGGCACTTTTGCGGCACCCTGGTGTCCCTAGAGTCGAGCCTGATGGTTATTTTCACGTTCAAACGCAAAATTTTGCAGGCGGGGAGGGAAATCCTGCGGCGAAGCGGCTGCCTTGTTTGGTAATGGAAAAGATTCACGGCAAAACTTTAGAAGAGGTTCTCGACGAGCACCCTCAAGGATGTCCGCAGGAATGGGTGTTTAGTTGGCTGAGTCAAGCTGTGGAAATTTTAGAGGAGTTGCACAGGTGTCAGATTATTCACCGCGACATTAAACCCTCAAATTTGATGCTGCGAGACCCGGAATCGCCCCAAGTTTTGCTAAGCAAGGGTTTGGGCGGACTGCAATTGGTGACGATCGACTTTGGGGGAGTTAAACAGATGGGCGGTGTCGAATCCGGCGGGAAAGATTCTCGGAGTTCGACGCGGTTGATTTCGCCCGGGTACAGTCCGCCGGAACAAATTGTGGGCGGCGGTGTCGTGCCGGCGACGGATTTTTATGCGCTGGGGCGGACTTGTATTCATTTGCTGACGGGGAAGTATCCGGCGGAAATTGAAGATCCGATGACGGGTGAGTTGCGGTGGCGCCACATTGTATCTGTGAGTCCGCCTTTGGCGAATTTGTTGGACGATATGGTGCGATCGAACGTGCGGGAACGTCCGGCGACGGCTGGGGATGTTCGGGCGCGTTTGCAGGAGATTTATGCTAGGAGTAAGGGCAAAATCGCGATCGCCCCTGCGGGTCAAGCTATTTTAGAATTCTGCCGGCAAGTAGTGGTGGCGGGGGCGCAAAAAACTGTCAGCCTGACTGGTGTTGTGTTCGGCGCGATCGCCCAAATCGTGGTAGCTTCTCTGGATACGGGCTGGGAAATGGTACTCGGTGGCGTTGGTGGAACTGCGGGGGCGATCGGCGGTTTGGTTTTGGGCTATGCTTCGCCTATAGGCCCGGAAATTGCCAGTTTTCTGAATCAAGGTTTGCAGCAATTAATTCCTAACATCACTTTCGCTGTGGGGCCGGAAGTGCTGCTGTTTGGGTTTGCCGGGTTCGGAACTGCGATCGGTTTGACGGATGCGGGGAGTTTTCGCCAGCAAAAACAGTATTGGCTGTCTGGATTGATGGGAGCTCAGGGCTATTTGTTGGCGGGTTTGTGCTGGATGGAAGCAACAGCTTCTAGTGGTGTGCAGGGGGTTATTTTGGGAGCTTTTGCGATCGCCTCTCTGACTGTGGGAATGGGTTTGCGGAGCCATCAATTAGTTCACGCTTTGGTAGTCGCTGTTTTTTCTACGGGAATGTTTCTGTTGCTGAATGCTTGGAACATTTTTCCGGGGAGTTTCTTTGGGATTTTGTCACTGTCTAACGTTACCTTCGGCTGGCTGCAAGTTTGGGGCTCTATTGTGTTTTTTGGTTTGTTGGGAAGTGCGATCGGGCTTTGTTTGGGAGTTAGTCATTATTTGGTTGTGCCTTTGTTAAGGTGGTTGGGCTGGAAGTAGGAATTAACACCAAATTACTATGTTAGTCGAGTTGTTATCAATGAAGTCTGTCTCAAGATTTTCAAGGGTTGGTGCTCTGGCGATCGCCCTTGTCCTCAGCAGTCCCAATCTCGCCAAAGCCGAATCGCGAGAACAAGCCGTCGATCGATTGACCGATTTCTTATTTTACAGGGTTAATCCTCAGTTAAACAATCGCAAACTCCATGCGGGCGATCGCGAATATAGCAATCAATGGCGGAGATTGCGCGAAGCGATCGATCCACGAGTCAAGTCGGTACAAGAAGTCTGTTTTAGGCCAGCCCCAGAAGAGACAGGATGGGAATTCACGACAATTAACGGCGAAACCTACGAGCAAACCTACGATTTACTTGCAGATACAATTTTTTATAGCCGCCATCCTCAACGAACCGGACAGCAAATTCCCAAAAGCGATCGGATCGGCATTAGTGAATGGTCAGCAATTAGACGCGAAATGTTTATTTCTAATTGTGGACTGTGAGATTCGATCGCCTTACAGCGCAGCATTGATCGAAGATAACTCCTAGAGTAGAGGTCATCTCTACACAACTCTGTAAAAAGAAAGGTTTTTAACCGATGAGTATGAAAAGTTGGATAGGCGATCGCACTCTTATTACAACCAGAATTATTGCACCATTGATGGGACTAATCGCCATTGGATCTACAAGTTTTGCAGGTGCTGCCCCACAGCAACAAATTCCCCGCATAAATAGTGCGAAAGTCGATACAGGAAGTCAAAAAAATTACATCAATAATTCCGACAAAAATTCAACAATTGTTGCTTTAAGTGAAAAGGTTCAAGTCAGCCTTGAAAATTCTGTAAATTCCACTCAAAAAATACCTCTTCAACAAGGTATGCCATACAAAGAGGCGCGCCAAATCCTGATCCAACAAGGGTGGCAGCCCAGCTTACAGGGTCAACCTAACCTCAGAGATCGTTCGGTTAAAGAGCTATTTGATTTAGGATATAAAGAGATTAAGGATTGTTCAGGTACAGGAGAGGGGCCTTGTCGTTTTGAGTTTATCAATCAACAAGGAGAACTGCTAGTTATAGTCGCTACAACAAGAGGTTCTGAAAATACAAAACGTTTTGTGAGGAATTGGTGGATTGAGAAAAAGACAGATAGTAATCAACAAAAATCGTCATTAAACATAATTGAAGAAGGTCATTATTGGTTGGGAGGTACGGATCAGGGTTTAGAGGTCAAGGGAAAACTATATCGATATTATGACGAGTCTAATATCGAGCGACCGTGGCAACCTCTCTCTGAGTTACAATATATCAAAAAAGGCGTTGTGTTTGATGGTAAAAATTATTGGTGTTTATCTACGCTCGCACCTAAAACCGGAGGAGTTTCTTGTTCTAAAAATGGATGGCAATAGAAGATTTATTACCAGCTATATCTGGGATATTGATAATTTTTATTGGGTTTAATCTTGCTAACTAAATCACTTTCACTTAAGTCAAAATCGAAGTTTTTAGGGGTGTGTGCATTAGCTATAGCCCTTGTACTCGCTGGTTCCAATCTAGACAGTGCTACAGCGCGCGATTATGAATCACGAACTCAAGCTGTGGATAGGTTTACGGATTGGTTTTTTTATAGAGTGAATCCTCAATTAGGAGGTCGCAAATTGCGATATGACGATTCTGCTGCCTACATCCGCGAATGGAATGCTATTCGTAGTACAGTCGATCGAGAAATGATTACTACACAAGGAGATTGCGTCGGTGATGCTTTCTGGGACTTCGATTATCGTTCTCATGGGCGATCGCTCGATCGCATTGCAGATACAATTTGGGAGCTCCGCGATCCATCGGGTGACAAAACTCGTGCAGATGTTTCTAAACAAGAATGGCAGAATCTTCGCAATTCAATAATTAGAGAGCATTTTTGCTATTAATTTGCCATATTTGTCAATCCAATTTAAAGAATAAATAACAACAGCGCTCTCAGTTACAAATATTGTTAAAATATAGAAGATGCACCCTGAATCGTATATAATTTAGTCGAAAGACAACGAAAACATTCTCTAGCAAAACAAAAGGATAAAAAAATGGGCAGAGTCACCGCAACAATAACCGTCACCAACGAAGTAGACAAGATGCTAGCAGAAAGAGGGTTCATCCCCGCAGAGCAAATACGCTGTATCACCATCGATAACGTCTTAGTTGATACAGGCGCAACTCGACTCTGCTTACCAGCAGATATTATCGCTCAGTTAGGTTTAACTTTAGTTGGTGAAATCCAAGGAAATACTGCAATAGGATCTAGACAATTTCGTCTGTTCAAAAATGTAGGTCTTGCCGTAGCTGGACGAGAAGGCAGGTATGATTGTGTAGAAATTCCCGCAGGAGAAGAACCTTTACTCGGCTTAAGTCCCCTCCAAGATTTGGGTTTAGAAGCGGATTTGAAAAATCAGCGGTTGATTGTTTTGCCAGCAGAGGGAAGCCAAAGTTATATTCGGGTATAAAATCCCGATAATTTTCGCCTCTTACTCTTAGTCTCTCTCTGCTCGGACTTAGTTGGAAAATAAGCGATTTCAAGCTCCGAATGATCGAGGAGTATGGAACCCGGATTTGATATGATTACTAATATCCAGAAATAATATTATATTATTGCACTAAAATGTCAGTCACTACTCATCAATTAATTCAGTGGAAACAACAAGGGCGGTCAATTGTTGCTCTGACAGCTTATGATTATGCGATCGCCCAACTCATCGATCAAGCAGGCGTAGATATCATCCTAGTCGGCGATTCCCTCGCCATGACAGTCTTAGGGTACGACACAACGCTACCCATAACCCTAGATGAGATGCTGCACCACGCTAAAGCAGTGCGCCGTGGAGTTAAACAAGGATTAATTGTGGTCGATTTGCCGTTTTTGACTTACCAAGAAAGTCCCCAGCAAGCCATGCACTCGGCGGGGAGAGTTTTGAAAGAAACCGGCGCTCAAGCTGTAAAATTGGAAGGTGGATATCCAGCAATGGCCGCCACAGTTTCGCAGCTAACATCTGCCGGAATTCCAGTGATGGGACACGTCGGTTTAACTCCGCAGTCGGTACACCAACTCGGCTACAAAAAACAAGGAAAAACGACCCAAGCAGCCGATCGCATCATAGCAGAGTCGATCGCCCTTCAAGAAGCAGGTGCCTTTGCGATCGTCTTAGAACACATTCCCGCAGACTTAGCCGCTCAAATCACCCAAAAATTAACTATTCCCACCATTGGTATCGGCGCCGGGCCACACTGCGACGGTCAAGTTTTAGTTACTTCCGATTTGTTGGGACTTTCCGAAAAACAGCCACCTTTTGCGAAAGCTTACGCCAATTTGCGAGAAACAATTACCCAAGCTGTGAAAGATTATTCCCTTGAAGTTAGAGAAGGCAAATTTCCCGAATAGGTTCGTAGTGAGGGCTTGAACCCTTAAAAATGAGGACTAAAATCCTCACTACAAACCTAATTTACACTTTCGGCTGGCCCTCTTCCTCTTTATCCTTCTCAACAGCTTCATCCTCAGATTGACCAACCCCTTCCTTAAAACTCCGCAGCGTTTTGCCCAAGGCATTTCCTAACTCAGGAATCTTCTTGGGGCCGAAAATTAGTATGGCCACCACCGCAATAATGCCCATTTCGGGCAATCCCAGACCAAACATACAAAATCTCCTGTAAAACTTGCTCGATCGTAAGTCAATCTACTGATATTGTTAAAGTATCTACCTTTTTTCCTGCATCTTGCAACAGTAGAATCAAGTTTTATTAAGCTATCCCCCGATAAATAGGAATGTTAGAAATATCCCAGCCTTCTTTGCGCGAACAACAGCACCATCTCATCCGCGATTTAGCAGACCGGATGGAAGCAGTATGGCACCGCTATCTTGACCTCGAACCCTACCACCTGCCCGCTGAGTTGGGATACGTAGAAGGTCGGTTGGAAGGAGAAAAACTGATCATTGAAAACCGCTGCTATCAAACGCCCCAGTTCCGAAAAATACACCTCGAACTCGCTAAAGTCGGGCCGGTACTTGACATTCTGCACTGCGTGATGTTTCCCAGACCGAATTATGCTTTGCCGATGTTCGGTACGGATATCGTAGCAGGCAAAGGCCAAGTTAGCGCAGCGATCGCAGACCTTTCTCCCCTCAATCGAGATCGAACTTTGTCGCAAAGCTACCGAACCCAACTGGAAATTTTGCCGATCAAGCAATTTTCTTGTCCCCGCCAAATTCCCGAATGGGGGGATATTTTCTCAGAATTTTGCCTGTTTGTGCGACCAGAGTCCATCGAAGAAAACAGTCGGTTTTTGGATATTGTTGAATCCTACGTGGAAATTCACTGCAAACAGGCAGTCGCTTCCGAACCTGTCTCTGCAGCCGAAGCATCGGAAATTCTAGAGGCTCAAATTTACTACTGCACCCAGCAGCAGCAAAACGACAAAACCCGCCGCGTACTCGAAAAAGCTTTCGGTCAAGATTGGGCCGAACATTACATGACCGAGGTGCTTTTTGATATCCCTAAATAGCTGAAAATTGTTTACAATACTTTACAGTAGGGGGAAAAAACTTAATCAGGAAATCACCTACTTTATAAGTAATGGTCAAGGAATCACGGCTCAAGGATAAATCATTTTTAAAACCCCCAGGGCGAGGAATTATCGGTTTAGCGATCGGTGCAACTCTCATTACCACAGGAGTCGGTTTTTGGCAAGTATCTCAAATTAGAAAAGCCGAAGAGTTAAAGGCGGCGGCTGCAACGGCGGCTGCAACTTCCGTCGCTACCCGCACCAGTGTTACCGCTTTGGGTAGGTTGACTCCGCAGGGGGAAGTCATCAAATTGTCGGCCCCTTCGGCGTCGGAGGGAGCAAGAATTGAACAGTTGCAGGTGGAAGAGGGCGATCGAGTCAGTCAAGGACAAATCATAGCAGTTCTCGATACGCGCGATCGACTCCAAGCAATCCTCCAACAAGCCGACAAAGAAGTCAAAGTCAAACAAGCAGAATTAGCGAAAATTCAAGCAGGTGCAAAAACTGGTCAAATCGGTGCTGGGAAAGCCGAAGTTGCCAAGTTTCAAGCACAAGTGCAAAGAGAAACCGAAGGCGAAGCAGCGAATGTCGCCCGCTTAGAAGCTCAACTGCGAAGAGAAACCGAAGCCGAACAAGCTAATCTTGCCAAATTTGAGGCACAACTCCAAAGAGAAACCGAAGCCGAACAAGCTAATCTTGCCAAATTTGAGGCACAACTCCAAAGAGAAACAGAGGTGCAGCAATCCAAATTGGCTAGGCTAGAAGCTCAATTGCGTGGCGAAATTGCCTCTCAAAACGCTACAGTCGATCGACTAAAAGCCGAATTAACCAACGCCGAAGCCGAGGAACAACGCAATAAAGAACTCTCCGAAACAGGCGCAATTTCTGCTTCCGCCTACGACACCAAACGCTTAGCAGTAGAAACGGCTCGCCAGAGAGTCAAAGAAGCTCAAGCTATATTAGAAAAAACAGTGCAAACTTTGCGTGAGGAAATAGTCGAAACTAAAGCCACAGTCAAACAAACAGTAGAAACAGGCCAGCAGGAAATCAATCAATCCCGAGCCAATCTCAGACGCAAGTTAGAAACAGGTAGGCAGGAAATTAACCAAGCCAGAGCAACCTTAAATCAAAAGATAGAAACTGGTAGAGAACAAATTAATCAAGCGGAAGCAATACTCAAACAAAAAGCAGAAACTGGCCAAGAACAAATCAATCAAGCCAAAGCAAATCTAGACCAAATTGCCGAAGTACGTCCCGAAGACGTGCAAGCAGCCCAAGCCGCCGTAGAAAGTGCGATCGCCACCAAACAAAAAGCTCAAGTAGACTTAAACTTAAGTTACGTCAAAGCACCCGTATCCGGCTACATCCTCAAAGTTCACAGCCGACAAGGAGAACGTGTCAACACCCAAGACGGCATCGTAGAACTAGGCGGCACCGACCAAATGTACGCCGTAGCAGAAGTTTACGAAACCGACATCGCCAAAGTGCGAAACGGCCAGCGGGCTACCGTCAGCAGCCCCGTATTTGCAGGCACTTTGGAAGGAACAGTCGATCGCATCGGCAAACAAATCGGCAAAAAAGATGTCCTCAATACAGACCCCGCCGCCGACACCGACGCGAGAGTTATCGAAGTAAGAATTCGCCTCGATCCGGAATCGAGCAAAAAAGTTGCAGCCCTCACAAACTTGCAGGTTGAAGTCAAAATAGATATCTAAATTTTACCTTGACAGAACTTACGCATGGGGACTCAAGCAACGGGGTTTTTAACCGAGGTTAAGGTTTTGAATCAAATATAAGGGTAAAAAAACCGCTTCCTCAACACCCGTGCTTAAATCCTAAAATTATTCAATCCAAAACCCAAAATCTCAAATTTAAAATCGGAGGATTATGGCCAAAATACCACTAGCTTGGGCACAGTTAACCCGCGAAAAAATGCGCTTAGCCGTCGCACTAGCAGGCATTGGCTTCGCCGACTTGCTAATGTTTATGCAGTTCGGGTTTAGAGACGCGCTATTTGAAAGCTCCATCACCTTTCACTCAAAGTTAAAAGGGGATATTTTTATCACCAGCACTCAGTCAACGGCTTTAATAGCCATGAAAAGTTTTCCCCAGCGTCGCTTGTATCAAGCCTTGAGTTTTGACGGCGTTACAGCAATTAGTCCGGTATATTTAGGCTTTGGATTGTGGAAAAACCCCGATCCCAACCAGCGAAATACCCGCCAATTGATGGTAATCGGTTTTGACCCCGCTCATCCCATTTTTGATCTGCCTGAAATCCAAAATAATTTGGACAGAATCAAAATTTCAGATGTGGTTTTATTTGACCAAGCTTCCCGCCCGGAGTTTGGGCCGGTAGCAGAATATTTCAAACAGGGAAAAGTTGTTGAAACTGAAGTTGACAATCGCCGCGTTAAGGTAGATGGTTTATTTACTATAGGAGCCTCTTTCGGTGCCGACGGGAATCTTGTCACCAGCGATTTGAACTTTATGCGGATTTTTTCGACGCGGAGAACAAGAGGTTTAATCGATATAGGTATTGTTCACTTGCAGCCGGGTACAGATGTTAAGGCTGTTGTTGATAAAATGAGGGCAACGTTGCCGAATGATGTGAGGATTTCTACTAAAGAAGAGTTTGTAGATTTTGAAAAAAAATATTGGCAGGAAAGTACCTCAATCGGATTTGTTTTCACTCTCGGCGCGGCAATGGGATTTATCGTTGGGATAGTGATTGTTTATCAAATTCTTTATACTGATGTTACCGATCATTTACCCGAATACGCTACGCTAAAGGCGATGGGATACAAGGATATTTACTTTTTGGGTGTGGTGTTTCAAGAGGCTTTGATTTTGGCAATTATTGGTTATTTGCCAGGGTTTGGAGTTTCTTTGGTGCTGTACAATTTAGGGAGAAGTGCTACGAGTTTACCGATGTATATGACTTTGGCGAAAGCTATGACTGTTTTTATTATGACAGTTGTCATGTGTGCTGTGTCCGGGGCGATCGCAGTTAGGAAGTTGCAGGCTGCTGACCCGGCGGATATTTTTTAAGGAAGGAAGAAGAAAGAAGGAAGAAGAAAGAAGGAAGAAGGAAATACCAATTATCAATTACGAATTAACAGCTACAAATTACGAATGAATACTTTACCAGTTGTCTCAATTAAAAATCTCAATCATTCTTTCGGCGAAGGACAACTTCGCAAACAGACATTATTTGATATCAACCTCGAAATTTATCCGGGCGAAATCGTGCTGATGACTGGGCCTTCGGGGTCTGGTAAAACCACATTGTTAACCTTGATTGGAGCTTTGCGATCGATCCAAGAAGGTAGTCTGAAAATTCTCGACCAAGAATTGCGGGGAACGCCGAAAAATAAATTAGTTAAAGTCCGCCGCGACATCGGCTATATTTTCCAAGCTCACAATTTGCTCAAATGCTTGACAGCTAGGCAAAATGTGCAAATGTCCCTCGACCTGCACAACCATCTTTCTCCCCAAGAAACTAATGATAAAATAGAAGGAATGCTGGAAGCTGTAGGCTTGGGAGAAAGAATAGATTATTACCCGGACAGTCTTTCTGGTGGCCAGAAACAAAGAGTTGCGATCGCCCGGGCGTTAGTCAGCCAGCCGAAATTAGTATTAGCAGACGAACCCACAGCAGCACTAGACAGTAAATCAGGTCGAGATGTGGTAGAAATTATGCGAGGTTTGGCCAAAGAACAGCACTGCACTATTTTGCTTGTCACCCATGACAACCGCATTTTAGACATAGCCGATCGCATTATTCACATGGAAGACGGCTACCTCGCACAAGATACATCAACAACGGTGACAACCGGCGTTTTTTCGGAAAAATAATATTAACCCACCTCAACTTATTTCCGAGAACCGGGACGCTTTGCTCCTACCTTCGCAGGACTTTTTGTTGCACCTTTAGCTGGAGTTTTAGAACTAATTTTACCACTTTTTTGACCCTTAGCTCCTACCAATTGGCTATCATTGGCATTGGTAGGTCTGCCGGCAGGCGTTCTCGTAGTCCTAAAGGTAACATTCACCCCTTCATTCGACTGTTCCAGCACCAACATCGGCGTCGGCTTGGCTTTTTGATCCCACTCAATATGAACGATGCGACCTTGAATTGTCGGCTGCCAACTGTCGTGGTCGTCTGAAGGACTCAGATAAGTTTCCAAACAGTCAATAATTTGATTAATTGTCGCTGATGTTGCCTGAGTCGGCAGTTTCATCAGCTTAATTTGAATCCGAAACAGCACTCGTTTTTCTATTTTTACCGCCGGATCGCCAGTTTCGTATTCGATATCAAACATCGAATCCACTTGCCTGCCACTACCAGCATTCCCGTTTTTATCTCCCACTGCCCCCTGAGTCGGACGCAGGGCAATACTAATTTTTTCTTTGACTTTTACCTTAATCTGGTTCACAATGGCAAAGTGAAATACTTCTTCCGCCATTCGCATTCTCAGGTAGTCTAAATTAAAGTCTCGCGAGTGGATAAGGTCGGGATTCTTTTCCATCTTTAACATGGTTTCCAGAGCCATTTTGTATTTTTTCTGGAGTTCTCGATTTCTAAACTCCTCAAATTTGAGCTTTTTACTCAAATCGTCGAGTTTTAGCTTGGTAAACACCGCTAAACCGATAAGCAATAACAACAGTAATCCCGACGCTCCCATGAAGAGTTGGTCTGAGGACGGATCTCCGGGTTTAGCCTGTTTAGGTTTGGGAGAGGCTACTGCCAACCTTGGTTCTACAAGGATTATTTGGGTTGACATGGGCTTTTAAAGGGTAAAATTTGACGCTATATTTATACAGGACTCCAGAGTAGAGCTGGTAGTGCAACTGGATCAACCCACATTGACATCATTCCACCATCATCTTGGTACAACTGGATTTCTGCAACTGGAGCACGCACCCTCTAATTAATACTTTATCTTTAACTGCAAGCCAGTTTCCGAAATATCGGAAAATCGCGTGCTGGTACTGACCAATTGAAATGGTGAATTGTCTGTAATATATTATACCAATACAGCCCAAAAAAATGTTTGTTCGGGGGTCTCCTTTTCTAGAAAAATAAAAAGAAATACACATAAATTAATAGTAACTCTGGGAGCCAGCAGCGGAAAACATCAAGCAGAACAGCCGATCGCCCGGACGATCGAGGGGCGGACGTTAGGAGGGTGCTAATTCCTACTGTTGGGTCACGGACGCCGTGTAAGCCCACCGGGCTGCTTGCTGTGAAAGTCGAACTCTGGTGCGATCGAACAACGTCTCCTTAGCTAAGATTACAGCTAATACCACCAATATTCGATCGTGACCTACGAACCCCTGCATCACAAATATCGCCCTCAGACATTTGCCGAATTAGTCGGTCAAGAGGCGATCGCCCAAACCCTCACCAGCGCCATCCTACAAGAGCGCATAGCACCAGCATATCTATTCACCGGCCCCAGAGGCACCGGTAAAACCTCTAGTGCCAGAATTTTCGCCAAATCTCTCAACTGTATTTCTACGGTTGCCCCTACCCCGACACCCTGTGGTAAATGCAACGTTTGCCAAGAAATTGCCCGAGGTTCGACACTAGATGTCATCGAAATTGACGCAGCCAGCAACACCGGAGTAGATAACATTCGGGATTTGATCGAACGAGCTCAATTTGCCCCCGTACAATGCCGCTATAAAGTATATGTAATCGACGAAGTTCATATGCTCAGTACCCAGGCATTTAATGCCTTATTAAAAACATTAGAAGAGCCGCCCGATCGCGTTGTATTCGTCCTCGCCACAACCGACCCACAAAGAGTATTACCAACTATTATTTCTCGGTGCCAAAAGTTTGACTTCCGCCGCATCCCCCTCGATGCAATGATTGCTCACTTACACAAAATTGCCCAATTAGAAAATATCAATATTGCCAGTGATGCCGTACAAATGGTTGCTCAAATGGCCCAAGGAGGTCTGCGAGATGCCGAAAGTTTGCTCGACCAACTAAGCTTATTTCAGGGTGAAGTAACAGTCGAAAAAGTTTGGGATTTAGTCGGGGCAGTCCCCGAAAATGATTTAATGGATTTGCTGCAAGCTATTGATACAGATAACGCTACAGCACTAATAGACATGACTCGCCACCTCATGGATCGCGGTCGGGAACCCCTAATCGTGCTGCAAAGTCTCGCCAGCTTTTACCGAGATTTACTAATAGCCAAAGCTGCACCGAAACGGTCAGATTTAGTAGCTTTAACATCGGCAACTTGGGAAAAACTGGGGGATTTTGCCCGCCATTGGGATGCGGAGTTGATTTTGGCAGGTCAGAAACATTTGCAAACCCACGAAGTGCAAATTAAAAACACTACTCAGCCGCGTTTGTGGCTGGAAGTAACGCTATTGGGATTATTGCCTTCAGCAATTAGAACTCAGCAGCAACCAACAGCGGAACCAGCTAAAAATATTACTCAACCACCACAAAATCACCCCCCCCAACCCCCCCTTGCTAAGGGGGGGAGCCAGACATCTAATATTGAACCGCCTCCCGCTGCCAAACCTCAAAATCCTCCACCGACTTCGCCGCCTGTGACTAATCGCACAGAAAGCACACCTCCTGCAGCGATTCCCGCACCTGTACCAACTGCTGAAACGAATCAAACAAATTATTCACCGACTAATTCAGCCGATGAAATCGATTTAAATCGAGTGTGGGAACAGGTACTTGACCGCGTGCGGCCGCATGGAACTCAATCGCTGCTTCGCCAACATGGACAGCTAGTCATTTTTAGCAATAATACTGCTCATGTTAAGATTAGTTCCCAGCCGTTGCTGAATATGGTTAAAGACAAAGTAGCTAATATTGAAGAAGCTTTTTTGCAAATTTTTAACCGTCGAGTAACAGTAAAAGTGGGATTGACAAATCCCGCTGAAACTAATAATTCCCGCGCTAAGGATTTGCCAAGTTCTAACGGACGTGTTGGCGAAAATCCCAGGAATTCTCATCCTGCGGATGATGTCGGCCAACAGGTGCAGAACTCGGCGAGTTCGGAGATTCCAGATGATTTTTTGGGGAATAGGAGAGAAGAACAAAAACACCCGCCAGAGCCTGAAAATACCGCCGTTAATGTGCCCCTAATTTCCGAATCACGATCCAACGGCTCTACCGACTCTCAGAATGACTCTAAAGCTCAGGCTATAGCGGTGCGTGATGACGCTCAATATGTCGCGAATACGGCTAGGCAATTGGCTGCTATGTTTGATGGGGAAGTAGTCGATTTGTCGGATTACTTGGAGAGTTGGGAGTCGGAAACTTTTAGATTGGAATCTGAACCGGATTTTTCCGAGTTATCTTCTGAGTTAGGTGAGGATGATTTTATAGATTGGTAAGTATAGCAATCCTTGCAGGAGTCGTAAATTTTTTACCCCACCCCAACCCTCTCCTTACCAAGGGGAGGGAGTAAGACATTCACAAATGATGCGAGGATTGCTATAGATCACTAAAAAAAACCGAGAAACCCGGTTTTTGTAGTAGGGGCGCTGCTAAGACTAGCAGCCCTTCTAGGTTCCTTAATACCCTAAAAGTTTTAGGTTGAATTAGAGTCACCTAGTGATTGTGAATATCTACTTTTAAGCTGACTCTGGCTTGGGCAGCGAAGACGGAAGTACCAACAACTCAGCAGTCGATCGCTTCTCAACCATTTCCTTAGTAATCGTACACCGGGCAACATCCTTGCGCGACGGCAACTCGTACATCACATCCAACATCAATTCTTCGACAATTCCCCGCAGCGCCCGTGCTCCAGTTTTGCGGCGGTATGCTTCCTGGGCGATCGCCCGAATCGCCTCTGGCTTAAAGTCCAACTGCACATTATCCATCTTCAGCAGCTTTTGATACTGCTTAACCAAAGCATTGCGCGGTTCCGTCAAAATCGCCATCAGCGTTTCCTCATCCAGCGGTTCCAGCACCGCAGCCACAGGCACCCGCCCAATAAACTCAGGAATCATCCCAAACTTCACTAAATCATCCGGTTCCAGTTGCTTGAGTACATCAGCAGCCCGCTTTTCCTTCGGCTGAGCTTCTCCGGGCTGAATAAAACCCATTGACTTTTTACCCGTTCTCTGCTCTATCACTTTCTCAAGACCGACAAAAGCACCGCCGCAGATAAACATGATATTGCTGGTATCAATTTGGATGCAGTCTTGGTAGGGATGCTTGCGGCCACCTTGGGGAGGTACATTGGCGATCGTCCCCTCAAGCATTTTCAGCAGCGCCTGCTGCACACCTTCACCCGACACATCCCGCGTAATCGAAGGATTTTCGCTCTTGCGGGCTATTTTGTCAATTTCATCAATATAAATAATTCCGCGCTGCGCCTCTTCCACGTCCATATCTGCTACTTGCAGCAGCCGCAGCAAAATATTTTCCACATCTTCCCCGACATAGCCCGCTTCCGTCAGCGTCGTCGCGTCAGCCACAGCAAACGGCACGTCCAGCATATCTGCCAAAGTCTGAGCTAGCAGAGTTTTTCCGCAGCCCGTCGGCCCGATTAACAAAATATTCGATTTTTGCAGTTCTACTTCTTCCGGCGGGTGCTTGCCGCTATTTTTTGCATGGATAAAGCTGAGGCGCTTGTAGTGGTTGTAAACTGCCACCGAGAGCACCTTTTTCGCCTCATCTTGCCCGATCGCATTTTCGTCGAGATAATTTTTAATTTCCCTGGGCTTGGGAATTTGGCTCAGCGACATACTTTTGCCCGAAGTACCGCGGCGCTTTTGCGTCGTTTCCTGCTTCGGAGCCACCGCCGCTGCGGGTACTGCACTCGAATCAAACAACTCCTCATCTAAAATTTCATTGCATAAGTCAACGCATTCGTCGCAGATATACACCCCTGGTCCTGCGATCAACTTGCGTACTTGCTCTTGAGACTTGCCACAAAACGAACATTTTAGATGGGAGTCGTACTTAGACATAACAGCCTCTTAATTCAGTGCAGTGACATTCTCTCCCGCCGCCGGAAGGTTTTCTTTAGCGATAACTCGATCGACCAAACCGTAATTTTTGGCTTCCTCGGCTGACATAAAAAAGTCGCGCTCTGTATCCGCCTCTAATTTGTCGATCGGTTGACCCGTGTGGTGCGCTAGCAGTTGATTCAGCTTACGCTTATGATAAAGGATTTCTTTGGCTTGAATCTCAATATCAACTGCTTGACCTTGAGCGCCTCCAAGCGGCTGGTGAATCATAATTCGGGAACTCGGAAGAGACATCCGCTTACCGTGGGCTCCTGCTGTCAGTAGAAATGCGCCCATACTCGCTGCCAAACCGTAACAAATCGTCACCACATCCGGGCGGATTTGCTGCATTGTGTCATAAATTGCCATGCCGGCCGTCACCGAGCCCCCGGGGGAATTAATGTACATTTGGACATCTTTTTCTGGGTCTTCGGCATCTAGATACAATAGCTGAGCCACTATTGAGTCAGCAACTTCGTCGGTTACGGGAGTTCCTAAAAACACAATTCGCTCCCGCAGCAAGCGCGAGTAAATGTCAAAAGCCCGCTCGCCCATCCCCGACTGTTCTAGTACCATCGGCACTACATTGCTGGGGCTGGAACTGACATCAAAATCGTTATAGCTTGTAATTAGGTAATTGGAAGATTGAGATACAACCATAAGACACCAGTCAAGGATTCTAGACAATTTGCTGCTGCTGATGAAAGCTTTAAATTAAGCCGCCAGCTTTTAACTATTATGCCTCTTCTGAACAGATATCGGGGGAATGGGGAATGGGGAATGGGGAATGGGGCATTGGGCATTGGGTATAGTCGAGCAAAAATCTTGTGACTATTTAACCCAAATTCAACAGTAGCTCGACATTAAACGTAAAATTCGATCGCACTTCAGATACCCCCGATCGATCCCCGCCGTAGGGACACTCCAATACCCCATTAGTGTCCACTGAAGCTTTCAGCCCGCCAAGTCCACCAGTGGACCCGCTAGTCCGCCAGGGAATGAATTCCACGGGGCTTACAGCTAAAGTCCTCGCTATGAGGACTGAATAATTCATTAGTCCTCATAGCGAGGACTTTAGCTTTGAGGCAGGGGTTTAAACCCCTGCCGGACTGCGGGTTTAACGTGTTTGTTGACACGAAGAAGGGCTGGCGTGCGGTGTCCCTACTACTTTGATTCTGCGCCCTAATCTTCGCCTACGACTTCCACTTCAACGCTCGTGGCTGCTTCTGCTGAATCTTCAGCGTCCGATTCTTCTGATTCTTCTGCTGCAGGAGTCAGAGAGCCTTCAGGTACGAGTTCGATTGTTCCTTTTTCTTCCAACCATTTCAGGGTTTTTTGTTTGAGCAAGTCTTCTGCTACAAATTCCTGCAACCTTTGGGGGTCAAAATCTCCTTTGGGAAACTGCTTTCTGATTTTTGCTACTTCTGCTTTTACTTCTGCTGGTTCAACAGATAAGGATTCCAGCTTGGCTACTTCTGCCAGAGCTAAATTCTGCTTGAGGCGCTCGATTGCTTCCGGGCGCGATCGTTCCCGCATCGGGCCCATATTTTCTTCGGTAAACAGTTGGTTGATATCTATGCCGTAATTTCTCAATTGGACGGCTTGTTGATTCAACAAATAATCGATTTCGCGATCGACCATTGTTTCGGGAATTTCCACTTCTATTAGCTGCACGAGGGCTGCTGATATAGCTTTTTCCTTATTAGCGGATGTCTTGTTTTCTTGGTCTGCTTTAAACCGAGTTTCGAGCGATTCGCGCAGTTCGGCTAAAGTTTCAAACTCGCTGACTTCTTGCGCGAAGTCGTCGTCCAACTCCGGCAATTCTTTTTCCTTAAGTTCTTTGAGAGTAATCGTAAAGACTGCGGGTTTTCCGGCTAATTCTTCACTGCTATACTCTTCGGGGAACTGCACAGAAACTTCTCTAGTTTCTCCTGGATTCATCCCGATCATGCCTTGGATAAAGCCCGGTACAAACTGATTTTCCGATAATTCTACTTGGAAGTCTTCTGCTTCGCCACCAGGAATTTCTGCGGGAGTTTCGCCTTCTGCTGCTTCTGCAAATCTACCGGAGAAATCAACCAAAGCCGTGTCTCCCAACTGAGCCGGCCGGCCTTCTACAGGGATTAAAGTAGCTTTGTCCGATCGATATTTTGCCAATACCTCATCTACCTGAGTCTCATCATACTTAGCTTCTTCTGCTTGAAGCTGCAAACCTGTGTACTGACCCATTTTCACTTCTGGTTGTACATCAACCTTCGCCGAAAAAATCAGAGGCTGTTCTGGATCGAACTTCTCTAATAATTCTTCAAACTCGGTGCGAAGTTCAAAACTGCCAATTGCCGCAATTTTTTCTTGTTCTAGGGCTTTTTGCAGGGAATCATTAATCAAATTTTCCAAAGCCGTCGCCTTCAAACGACTCT
The DNA here is from genome assembly GCF_036701705.1 of Microcoleus sp. w1-18aA5. Classification (NCBI taxonomy): domain Bacteria; kingdom Bacillati; phylum Cyanobacteriota; class Cyanophyceae; order Oscillatoriales; family Microcoleaceae; genus Microcoleus; species Microcoleus sp. w1-18aA5. Next base: position 62,373 of record NZ_JAUPTE010000019.1, read on the forward strand.
GGCCTAGGCGCTGTAGCAAAACTTGACGGGGAACTTTGCCTTTGCGGAACCCAGGAATACTAACCTCGCGAGCAAATTGTTTAATTACTTGCTCGTAAGCTTGTTTTGACTTTTCTGACGGTACTTCGATTTCCAGACCAATTTGGCTAGCTGGAAGTTTTTCCTGGGTTACTTTCATCGGCTTTTGTGATATTTAACAATAGTGTCATAAAATACATACAAATCTGACTTTGCCTGCATTTTAATTTTGTACGCTTTGACTCGTAACGGCACAACTACAACACCTTTACCGGATGAGACTGTAAGTCATTGCCGGCTACTTTTTTGGCTCTTGCCAAATAGTTTTGGTTTGAGAATACTAGCTTTTGCTGCTAGGAATGTGGAGGTGAAGTCCACTAATTGCCGATGCACCATAGCACATATCGCCCTGTGATGTCAATCTTGCCGGTCTCTGCGGCTAGTTAAGGTCAATGGATGCGCCTGCGAAAATGCAGATATATCGCAAAACTTAACCGGATGCGGATTGGGCGTGGGCGAGCGGCAGAAAGATGCTAAACTGGCATTGGGTACGATCGCCCGGATCAATCGGGAAGTTCGATCTGCCGTTTCCGTTAACTGCACCATTGCTATCCTCTCATGCTCCTGATATCGCATAACATTAATTAAGTTTGATATTGAGAATTGCAGTTATTTAATTTTTTGATTTCGATCCTTTAGACTTTAATTTTTGGAGGAAACTAATTTGTCTCAATCCTATCGAGTTGCCATTTTAGGAGCTACTGGCGCAGTCGGTGCCGAGTTGCTAGAACTATTGCACAGCCGGAGTTTTCCGATTTCTAACTTGAAGCTGCTGGCTTCGGAACGTTCAGCAGGCACAACTTTGCCTTTTGGCGACGAGATGCTGCCGGTCGAAGCAGTTTCGGCGCGATCGTTTGATAATGTAGATCTGGTGCTCGCCTCTGCCGGCGGTTCTACTTCTAAATTATGGGCTCCGCAAGCAGTGGCAGCCGGAGCAGTGGTCATTGACAATTCTAGCGCTTTCCGCATGGATGCGACGGTACCGCTAGTGGTTCCCGAAGTCAATCCCCAAGCAGCAGCAACTCACCGAGGTATAATTGCTAATCCCAACTGCACGACTATTTTGATGGCGGTTGCCGTTTGGCCACTTCACAAAGTTAGGCCGATACAGCGCATCGTTGTAGCGACTTACCAGTCTGCCAGCGGGGCGGGGGCGAGGGCAATGGAGGAAATGAAAGCTCAAGCAAGAGCAATTTTGCAGGGGGAAACTCCCAAAACAGATATATTTCCCTACCCCTTAGCATTCAATTTGTTTCCGCACAACACCCCGATTAATGATTTGGGGTATTGTGAAGAAGAGATGAAAATGGTAAACGAAACTCGGAAGATATTTGGTACGGACGAGATTAAAATTACTGCAACTTGTGTGCGGGTTCCCGTACTGCGGGCTCATTCGGAAGCGATTAATCTAGAGTTTGCAGAGCCTTTTAGCGCGATCGAGGCCAGGGAAATCTTAAAGCAGGCAAGCGGGGTTAAGCTGGTAGAAGACTGGGAAGCTAATTATTTCCCGATGCCCGCAGAAGCCAGCGGTAAGGATGACGTGTTAGTTGGCAGGATTCGCCAAGATATTTCTCACCCCTGCGGGTTGGAGATGTGGCTGTCTGGCGATCAAATTCGCAAAGGGGCGGCTTTAAATGCGGTGCAGATAGCTGAGTTGCTGGTAGAAAAAAATTTGTTGCGAACCCAAGTGGCGGTGGCTTCTAATTAGGGGGAACCCTGGCAATTGGGAAATTGAAATTGGGGATTTTAGATAAACCTTTCATCTGAAATCAAAAATTTAAAATCAAAAATCAACAGTCTAAAATCGGAGAAAGTGTGGTAAAGTTTGGACGGGTTCTGACTGCAATGATTACGCCGTTTAAGGAAGACGGCAGTGTTAACTATGCGGTAGCAGAACAATTGGCAGTTCATTTAGCCGATCGCGGTACAGATAGCTTGGTAGTGTGCGGCACTACAGGCGAGTCTCCCACTATGACCTGGGATGAAGAGTACGAATTATTTCAGGTGGTACAAAAGGCGGTGGTCGGTAAGGCGTTGGTAATCGCAGGAGCCGGATCGAATTCTACTTCAGAAGCAGTCGCAGCTACCCAAAAAGCAGCTAAACTCGGGTTAGACGGCTGTTTGCAGGTGGTTCCTTATTACAACAAACCCCCCCAAGAAGGTTTGTACAATCATTTTCGGGCGATCGCGCAATCTGCTCCAGAATTGCCTATAATGTTATATAACATCCCCGGTCGCACTGGTCAGAATATGTTGCCGGAGACGGTGGCTCGATTGGCAGAAATCCCCAACATTGTGGCCGTAAAAGAAGCAAGTGGCAACTTGGATCAAGCAAGTCAAATTCGGTGCTTGACATCCCCTGAATTTGCCATCTATTCTGGAGATGATTCCTTAACTTTGCCAATGTTGGCGGTAGGAGGATCTGGTGTAGTTAGCGTAGCCAGCCATCTGGTAGGAGAGCAACTGCAACAGATGATCAAAGCTTTCGAGGCCGGTCAAGTTCAAGTCGCTACCCAGATTCACTTGCAACTTTTTGACCTGTTTAAAGCTCTTTTTCTCACCACAAATCCCATTCCCGTCAAGACAGCTCTTAAACTTCAAGGCTGGGATGTAGGTTCCACCCGTCCGCCCCTGTGCGATCCGCCCGTTGAGGTAACTCAAAAGTTAAAGGACGTACTGAGTCAGCTAGCAGCAGTATCAGCTAGCAAGACGAGCGAGAACGAGTTTTCAGACAACTGAATATTGGTTGTTATCAGTCCTTAGTTCTGAGTCATCAGTCATTAGTAATTAAGTGTTAGTAAGTAGCTAACAGTCAAGGATTAAAGACTGAAGATAAAAGAATGAAGACCAAAGACAACTGACTGTACGGGATAGTAAAACCCGCCAGGGATTTTTCCATAAATATTTGGAAAAATATCGCCCTACCAACGAACAGTAGACGAAAGACGACAGACGACAGACCAAAGACCACAGACCAATAACAAAAATAACTAACAAAGGATACGCATGATCAAAAATACAACTGCATCTGCTCTAAAAGTTATTCCCCTCGGCGGGCTTCACGAAATCGGTAAAAACACTTGTGTGTTCGAGTACGGCGACGAAATCATTCTTTTAGATGCCGGTTTAGCGTTCCCGACAGATGGAATGCACGGGGTAAATATTGTCCTTCCAGACATGACTTACTTGCGGGAAAACAGCCACAAAATTAAAGGTATGATCGTGACTCACGGTCACGAAGACCACATAGGCGGTATCCCTTATCACCTCAAACAATTTGAAATTCCGGTCATCTACGGCCCCCGTTTGGCGATGGCTTTGCTAGCCGGAAAACTCGAAGAAGCCGGAGTGTCTCACCGCACTGAATTGAGAACGGTTCGACCCAGGGATACTGTCAGAATTGGCAAGAATTTCTTAGTCGAATACATTCGCAACACTCACTCGATGGCAGACAGTTTTACTGTGGCCATTCACACTCCCGTCGGAATTGTGATCCACACCGGAGACTTTAAAATTGACCACACTCCTGTAGACGGCGAGCATTTTGATTTGCAAAAGCTGGCCGAGTACGGCGAGAGAGGCGTGCTTTGCTTGATCAGCGATTCTACTAACTCGGAAGTTCCCGGTTTTACCGCTTCGGAAAGTTCTGTGGCGCCGAATTTAGACAGAATTATCGCTCAAGCACCGGGACGAGTGATGCTGACGACTTTTGCTTCGTCGGTACACCGATTGCAAATAGTTTTGGACTTGGCTAAGAAAAACAATCGGTATGTCGGAGTGGTTGGCCGGTCGATGCTTAACGTCATCGCTCACTGCCGCAATCTCGGCTACATCAAGTGCGAAGATAGTATTTTCAAACCGCTGAAAGAAATCCGCAATTTGGCTGAAGACAAGGTACTAATTTTAACTACGGGTTCCCAAGGCGAACCGATGGCGGCGATGACTCGCATTGCTAACGGCGAACATCACGAACTGAAAATCAGAAAGGGCGATACAGTCATTTTCTCAGCTAATCCGATTCCGGGAAATACGATCGCAGTGGTAAACACGATCGATAAACTGATGATGCTGGGAGCTCACGTGGTTTACGGCCGCGACAAAGGCATTCACGTTTCGGGTCACGGTTGTCAAGAAGACCAAAAGTTAATGATTAACATGACTCGTCCTAAGTTCTTCTTGCCGGTTCACGGAGAACACCGGATGCTGATCCAACACTCCAAGACGGCTCAAAGCATGGGCATTCCCGCTAGCAATATGGTGGTTATTGATAACGGCGATGTCGTAGAATTAACTGAAAATTCAATGCGAGTCGCTGGTCAAGTGCCTTCAGGAATTGAATTGGTAGATGCTTCTCGATCGGGCGTGGTCAAAGCTAGCGTCCTCAAGGAACGTCAGCAGTTGGCCGGAGATGGCGTTGTAACTGTAGCGGCGGCTTTGAATTGGGAAGGCAAATTAGTTGCCAAACCAGAAGTTCACTTAAAAGGTGTAGTGACATCAGCCGATCGCGCGGAGGTGATCAAATTAATCACTCAAACCATTGAAACAGTTTTGAGCGATCGCTGGTCAGAATTTGTCAAACCCGCCACTGCTGACTCGCAAGTTGACATTGACTGGGTAGGAGTGCAAACCCAAATAGAAAAAGCAATTCAGCGGGTGATGCGCCGGGAACTGCAAAGCAATCCGCTGCTGGTATTCCTGATGCAAATTCCTGAAGAAGCAGTGCGATCGGAAAAAGCAGCAGTATCTCCCGGTTCCCTAGAAGCACCTAAGCTACTATCCTCGCCATCATCGCCATCGCCATCATCGCCATCCTTGCCATCTCCTGCCAATCAGGTGACGGGCCGGCGCCGTCCCCGGACTGCTGCAAGGGCAGCTTCTTAGGGCGGTAATTCTCGGACGCACTGCGAACCAAGAAAGGAGTTTTAGGTTTTGTAGTTGCGCTTGGATGCCCAAGCGCAACTACAAGCCTAGATGGGATTTCACAAATAGATTTCCTCACTAAGTGAGAAAATAGTTTTTAACCGCCGATAAACGCAAATGAACGCAGATAGTAATTAATTCTATCTGCGTTCATCTGTATTTATCGGCCACCATCTGCGGTTGCAAAATCACCCACCAGCAACTGCTGGAACAATGCTAACTTCATCGCCATCTTGGAGGGCTGTGTTTGAGCCATCCAAAAAGCGGATGTCTTCGCTGTTGACGTAGAAGTTGAGAAATCTGCGCGGTTCTCCCTTTTCGTCGCACAGGCTTTTTTTGATGCCGGGACAATTTGTTTCCAGCGATTCAATTAGTTCGGAAATGTTATCGCCAGCGCATTCGATGGTGGCTTGATTGTTGGTAAATTTTTGCAGGGGAGTGGGAATTAAAACTTTGACGGTCATTTTTTTAGTCCTTAGTCCTTAGTCAGTAGTCAGTAGTCAGTAGTCCTTAGTCCTTAGTCAGTAGTCCTTAGTCAGTAGCTTAATAACTAATAACTAATGACTAATGACTGATGACTATTAATCAGTAGTCCTCAGTCATTAGTCAACAGCTTAATAACTAATGACTAATGACTATTTATTAAACCGAAACTTGTTGCCATTCTAAGCGTTCGAGTGTGCGGGCACGTTCTAGGGCGCGCTCGAACGCTTCTAGTTTCGGTTCGAGGGTGATGGGTTCGCCGATGTAGCCTTGAACTGCTTCTTGCGTTTTCAAACCGTTGCCCGTGATGTAAGCGACGGTGGTTTCATCGGGATTGATTTTACCTGCTTCTACGAGTTTCTTCAAGACTGCGATTGTCGTGCCGCCTGCGGTTTCAGTGAATATGCCTTCGGTTTCTGCTAGCAGTTTCATGCCTTCGATGATTTCGGTGTCGCTGACGGATTCAATGTTGCCGTTGGTTTTGCGAGCGATTTCCAAGGCGTACATACCGTCGGCTGGATTGCCGATCGCGATCGACTTAGCAATTGTATTCGGTTTCACCGGTTTGACGAAATCGCGACCTTCGCGGAAGGCTTGGGCGATTGGGGAACAGCCGTCAGCTTGGGCACCGCTGAATCTGACTTTCTTTTCGTCCACTAAACCGACTTCGATGAATTCATTAAAGCCTTTGTAAATCTTTGTGAACAAAGAGCCGGATGCAAGGGGAGCGACGATGTGATCGGGCAATTGCCAGCCTAGCTGTTCAGCAACTTCGTAGCCGAGGGTTTTTGAGCCTTCGGAATAGTAGGGACGCAAGTTGATATTGACAAATCCCCAGCCATGTGTATTGGCGACTTCGCAACAGAGTCTGTTAACTTGATCGTAGTTGCCGTGAACTGCCATGACAGTTGGATTGTAAATCAGAGTGCCGAGGACTTTGCCTGCTTCTAAGTCGGAGGGGATGAAGACTACGCAGTCGAGTCCGGCGTGGGCGGCGATCGCAGCCGTAGAGTTAGCTAAATTGCCGGTGCTGGCACAGGATACCGTTGTGAAACCCAATTCTCTCGCTCTGCTGAGGGCGACTGACACCACTCTGTCTTTAAAGCTGAGAGTGGGCATATTGACAGCATCATTTTTAATATAAAGATTTTTTAGACCAAGGCGGCGCGCCAAGCGGTGGGATTTTAATAGAGGAGTCATCCCCGTGCCGACATCGATGACGTTATCTGTAGCGACTGGTAAAAATGCGCGGTAGCGCCAGATCGAGTTGGGGCCGGCTTCGATGGTTTGGCGAGTGACGGTGCGGCGGATGGCGTCGTAGTCGTACTTGACTTCAAGCGGGCCAAAACAGCAATCGCAGACGTGCTTGGCTTGGAGTTCGTACTCTTCGCCGCATTCTTTACATTTAAGGGCTGTGAAGGTTGCTGCTGTGGATTGTGTTCTGGTGGCCTGGGTCATAGCTCAACTCTCTAGTTTTGCGATGTTTGTTAATTCTTTTCGCAGAATACCACGCTCAAATTAGTGCGTCAACCATACCCGACTTTTTTAGTCGGGATTGATTTTTCAGTGACTTTTCAGTTAAACAGTGGTGTATTTTACTTTGATATTTGGGCGGGCGAGACGCCCACCCCACAAGGATTTGGCTTTTTTTCTGGATCGGGATCTTAATCCAGATTGTCAGACCCGCACGCGAGACTGAGCGAGCTCAAGGATGATTTGACGACGGAATTGTTACAAAACTTAATAAATCTTTTTTGGGCTAACAATTGGGCCGTCGTGCGATCGAACACAACTACAAAACCTCGAATTTTTGATTAACTGAGATGTGGCACCAATCTCAAGAACAGGCTTTCCGGCCTGTTCCACAATAAAATTCATCTCTTGTGGAACAGGCCGGAAAGCCTGTTCATAAAAAGCTTATTGAGAATGGTGCAACATTTCAGATTAACCAACTTAGCCTACCCGCCGCTGACGGGAGGGATGAGTACAACTTCGTCGCCGTCTTGGAGGATGGTGTCGGGGGAGACGAATTCTAGGTTAAGGCCGAAGCGGGTACGATCGCGCCATTGTTCTAATTGAGGATATTGGGCGATCGAGCTTTCGAGCACATGAGACACTGGGGTTTCGGGAGGAAGTTCTAATGTAAGTTCCGAAACGCCGTAGGCTTCACCGAAGGCGGCGAACAGTTTAACGGTGATGGTAATAGAAGAGTTAGACACGGCTGTTGAGTGCGATCGACGGTTTGGCAATTATCAACTACACCATACAATTAATTAGGAATTAGGCGCGCCGAGGCTTAGAATTGAAAGCGGCAACCTCTAGTTAAGTTTTACCCCATCGGGTAAAGATGATAGTTGATTACAGCAAAAAGTCTTAACAATATTGTATGCCGATCGCTCTCACCAACCAGGCGTTAGAAGCAGTTGGCATCCAGTTATATGCAGCTAGCTAAGGTCTAGTTAGCTGCTGTTGAGGCTAATGCGAGAATATTTTTTGAGGATGCGGTATAGATACTTTACGGTAATTGTGGGAGAGTACAAAAAGCTCGCACTACATTTAGCGGGCCACAACGCATACAAAGCCTTGTCAACCCGATTCTCCTGACAAAAAATCAGGTTATCAAGTGCGGCTGGGGATGTTCAAACCTTTACCCTGCTTAGCAAGATAGCCTTTTTATCTAAGAACAATACTGAAGTTAATGCGATAGAGATATATGGCAAATAACGATTTTAAAGTGCTTCAAATTATTGAAGCTAAAGGCTGGTATGCCTTTGGGAGTACGAAGCAAAGCCAGCACGTTGAGAGATGGGTAAGACCTGTCGTGTGTTGGGTTTTAATAGAAGATAAAAAAAAGCGACGGGTTGTGACAGCTACCGCTAGCTATCAGATCCAGATTGATGACAAAGAAGTCGAGTTTTTTGCCCACGAAAGCGAAATTCAAGATCTGGAGAGTCTCCCAAAGTCGGTCTCGGTATCGGAATTTCTGAAAACTGAAGATTGAGATAAGGGCAAAAGGAGATAATTTAACAAGTTATTAATTATTCCTTAGTGATTCCTTAAACTTGCTATCGGATTCTATTGGAATTAGAGGCACAAGCTCTAGATTGGGGATAGGGGGAGATGAGGACAGGGGGAGAATTTATACTTTTGCTTTGCCTTCTGCATCTTGTCTCCAATGCCTTAAGTAACCCAAAAAATAAAGAGGCCGGAAGATTGCTGGCAATGCCAACGCGCTTCCGACCTTGCTGAATAACAGGGTATGCATATGTTTTTAAAGTATGGCAGGCAGGCTTTTGAGATATCAAGAGGACTATTGCAATCACCCACTTTTGCTTTCAGGCTGTGTTTGCAAGGCTCCTATTATTTTAGACTGAGAATTTGAAAATTGAGAGGGGGGAGGCTTACAGGTTAAGGATTCTAGCTATTTATCTGTAGCGGGTGCTACAAAAAATGGTGGCATTGGCGGACGATCGCACCTTCTCCCTAAATGGTGAGCACTCACAGCAAAAAGTTCGATCGGCCGCTGTAACCGCTGCGACTTTAAACCCCAGTAGCGACAGGTTCAGGCTTCTGCTGCCGCATCCGCCGCCCCAGCAGGGCCATCCGCACGCCGCTGGCAGGCCCTAAAGTTACCCCTCGGCGTTTGGCCTGTACGGGCTTTTTCTCGGCCAATACAAGGTCGAAATCGCGCAAAATGGTTGCCAGCACCAGTTTCATCTCCAACTGCGCCAGCGCCAAGCCGATACAGCGGCGACTGCCGCCTCCAAACGGCAAATACTCGTAAGGCGAGAATTGCCTCTCCAAAAACCGTTCCGGTTTAAATTGCAGCGGTTCTGGATACAAATCCTCTCGTCTGTGGGTCAAATAAATCGAGCCGACGACAACCGTGCCCGGTTCGAGTTGATGTCCCATCAGTTCCACGGGCGCGAGCACTTCTCGCGGAAACGTCAGCATTGCCACGGGGTAAATTCGCAGCGTCTCCTGACAAACTGCACTCAGGTAAGGTAAGCGGAAAATCTCCATCGGGTCGGGATTTTTCCCCAAACTGTCCAATTCTTGCAGCAACTTCTGGCGCACCGACGGCAAGTGGTGAATCCAGTAAAATGCCCAAGCTAGGGCCGTTGCTGTGGTTTCGTGGCCTACAAACAGCAGCGTTATCAACTCGTCACGCAATTCTTCATTCGTCATTGGTTGACCGTTTTCGTCGCGCGCGGCCATCATTAAGCTGAGAATGTCGGTGCGGCTGGCGTCTGGTTGCTGTCTGCGTTCTTCAATTTCGGCATAGATGAGTTCCTCAACTTTCCGCTGCCGCTGTTTCATGCGTCCCCAAGGACTCCAAGAACCCCAATCTTGCTGCATCCAGCCGAAAAATAGCATACTCGATCGCAGGGGAGAGTTGGTCATATCAAGGACTGAGGCAAGTAAGGGCCTGAGTGCTTGTAACCGCGGCCCGTCATCCAGACCGAAGACAGCCTGCAAGATTACCCGCATGGTGACTTCCTGCATCGCGCTGCGGGCCACAAAAGGTCGATCGACCGACCACTTGCTGGCAACATCTTGAGCGATATCGCAAATTAGTTGACCGTAATTCCGCATCCGTTCCCCGTGAAAAGGTGGCATCAATAATTGGCGCTCGCGTTTGTGCCTTTCTCCCGATAGCATAATCATAGATTGTTCTCCCAGCAGGGGTTTGAGAATACTATTCAGGCTGCCTGGAGCGTGAAACGCGTTGCTGTTGAGAATCTCTTGGACAGCTTGCGGGTGGTGGATCATCACCAATGGCTCGATGTTGCCCAATTGAGCTGTGAAAATGTCGCCGTATTGCTTGGCACATTTATCCATGAATGTCAGGGGATCGCCGATCCATTGAATTAGCTGCACCAAGGGTGGAGCTGTGGGGCCGTTAGGTAGTGTCATAGGAATTACCTGGGTTTGGGTCACAGAACTTAGCAGCATCAAAAAACTTCACAGGGTTTGAAGGTTTATTCAATCCCTCCCAACCCTTGTTTTTAAGGGGAGAATTGTGTAAGTCCCATCTCCAATAATTTTAATAGCTTATTCTCGAACTGTGCTCAAAATATCCTCTCCAAGCTCTGTAAAACGAACTGTTTTGATTTGCCAAGGAGCATAACTGGTTAAAGTTTGGCGCACGCCCCCGAACAAACCTAACATTTGACAACTGGACAGATTTTGCAATTTCTGCCGTGAACTTCCCGATGCACGAAGATCCACGGTAGCTATTCCGAGGTCGCGATTGATCGTGAGGCGATAACCAGCCAAACCAAGACTATCGAAAATCTGCTGGTTTAACACTTCATTAACTGCCGATGACATTAACTGGCTCTCTGGGCCTGTAACTGTTTCCAGCTTCAGAGTTTGACACAAATTATCTACCTTATAAACCGTAACGGTGACAGTATTTTCTGAGATGGTAGCACTGCCTAAAACTGAGGCAACAGAGTTAGAAGGTTGCGTCAATTGACTCGATCGAGCCTCAATTTGATTTCCCATTAGCTGTAGGTGTTGGAACTGACGGGCGCTTGTTGAGAGTTGGCTCTGGTTTTCGGTTGAGGTAGCTGCATCTGAGCTAGAACAACTGCTACCGCCTATCAAAATCAACCAAACGCCTAAATATCCTAACTGTTTGCAGATACGGTTCATAGTTTTTAATACTCTACTAAACGTCAGTGTATGGAGGGTAAATTTTGGTGGTAGAAAGCACTTAGACCCTGATTACACTCACTTAGAAGTATTTCCCGCAGTACGGAGATGAAAACAAGTTAAGAGTTCTTGTTAATACCTGGATTTTAGTGTTAGATCAGGTAAGAGGGGTTTTACCCCTCGATGGCGTAACCCCGTAGTTTACCTGTCTCAGCAGATCAAGCTCGCGACCCAGCTCGTAAGTGATATCAAATACCTTGTCAGTGGTGTGATGTACCGTTGCAACTCGATCCTTTCCAAGGTCTGAGGTGAAAAGCCTCTTCCGGTTGGTAAAAGCCTGAGTTTGATTAGTAGTAATGAGGACAGAATTGCGACTTGCGCGGGCATTTTAAGCTCGGCTTCGGAGCGCTTTTTTAACAGCGCCGAAATGGCGGTTAGAGGGAACGTGCAAGTCGCGAACAATATCAAAACTTACGCATCAAGAGCAAAAAAACCGGGTTTTTTAACCAGGCATAAGGGCTGCAACGAAGTGTTTTCGTAAAAAAAACTGGTTTCTGGTCAAGTCGCGAATCACATAATTCCTCAGTCAGCGGATCTTTAACGAACAGGCGTGTCAAGGGTGTTATCGCAGCATTCGGTGATTTTTGTGCCGAATCTCATAAAAACACAGTGAAAAAATCATGAAACAGCAATTATTGACAAAAGTTTTTGTGGCAACAGCGCTCGCCCTCAGCGGCCTGACGGTTGCTTCTCAACCGAGTTACGGTCGGCGAGCATCGGGGGAAAGTGGATTTTGGTGCAGTACCTCGACCGGTGCGCCGGTGACGGTGTACCAAAACGCTCAAGGTGCTGTAGAGCCTTGGATTGAGTGGACTTCCGATTATTTCTCCGGTTCTGGCTATGATCCGGCAACTCGGTGTCAATTAGTGAGTCAACGCCTCGAAATCTATCGCCGCCAACGAATGCTTAAGTACATTACTGCGGGCCAAATGAACGGCCAGAACGTCATCTGCACGGCTAATCAAGTTAATGGGCGGTGTCAAAATTTGATTTATACCCTCAGACCCGGCCAAGACCCGATTGGCTCTTTGTATAATTTGTTGGCTTGGCGCCAAGGATATGTCGGGATGCCGTCTTTTGATGAAACCAGTAAAATTCCTTACATTGATGTCAGCGAAAAGCTAGGGGAAAGTATGGATGATGAGGCGCAACTACCCCCTTTTCCCCACCGTTCGGACAGCCTTAAAGATTGGCAAATTTTCCATCCCATCACCAATTCCAAGGATTGATGTGGCAACTTTGGCGGGTCAAACAGCGGTACGCATCCCGACGGGAATGTCTCCTGGTTCTGGGACGATCGTCCGGCAGCAGGGCTAAACCTATAGGGTGCTGACTAACTAGCAGGTTGTGGCGATCGGACTTGTCACCGACGACGGCCTCATCCACCAACCGCTAGGAGTTCCGAGACGGCTGGGCAATACCGATCGGGCGATCTTTCAGTTTCGCAGCGCGATCGAGTATAAAATAGCACCATTGAGCTTTGAGCCAGGAGCGGTGTCTGAGCCAGTGTTGGCAGTAGGCTTTCCTGCGGGTGCTGAGGTTGGGAGTTTCGCTGACCACGAATTTCAAAGGTGGTACCCGCCACGTGATTTATCCGTGGAGTCAATCCCAAATCGAAAATCGAAAATCCTCAAGCCCCCGCATTTATCCGTGGGGTCGCCTCTAAAATCTAAAATCTAAAATCTAAAATCGATTGACGCGGGCTTCGTTTTGGTGCTGCTACCCAAATCTTTGCCTCAAGGTTATAGCTTGGGCTATACAAATGAGGTTAAAATCGGTACGAGTGGCAGCCCGATTTTTAATGCCAAAGGTTTCTTGGTTAAGATTAACGGTAGGGGCAAGTATCGAGATTCAAATTTTGGCGTCTATGAAGAATGAAGATGGAAGTGAACCAACAGCGGAATTATCGGAGAAAAAGGTTAAATCCTGTTGGGGAATTCCGATTAGTATATATTTGCAGTTCGCCTCGTCTCCAGAAAGGGAGTTATCGATGAATGTGTGGAGTTTGCGGTTTGACGCGCTGACAATCATCTTGACAGGTGCATTAACAGTGACGGCGGTTGTCAGCCAACAATATGCTGCCTGTGCCAAAACAGCCGAAGAAATTGCCCAGCTAGCGACTTTGACAACTGTGGAAGTCAACAATACACTGGGTTTTTTTGCTAGTGGATCGGGAGTAATTATTGCCAAACAGGGTAATATTTACACTGTTCTGACAGCTAATCATGTGGTGGCAAGCCTCGCTCAAAAATACAGCATTCGCACTCATTTGGAGAAGGATTATGCTGCGATTAGAATACAGCGCTTACCGAAAAATGACAGGGATATAGACTTGGCTTTGATACAGTTTCAGAGCCGAGAACAGTATCCAGTAGCACCAATGGGCGAGTCAGAACGTGCTGTTGTTGGTTCTGCTATTTATGTTTCTGGGTATCCGCTGCCTATTTCGGGATTTGAACGAAAACTTGAGTTTACTGCTGGTATCATCTCTTCTCGCTTAGGCAGCGCCTCATCAGGGTATCGTCTGCGCTACCAAGCTGTAACCAGGCGCGGGATGAGCGGCGGGCCTGTATTTGATGCTGATGGCAGGGTGGTAGGAATTCACGGCCAGGGGGATACTGTTGGCACAATTAGGAGTCAGTGGAACGGTCAGATTGAGGAGATAAAAACGGGGTTGAACGCGGCAATCCCGATCGATGCTTTTAGGGAGTTGCTATCACAAAATAAGCATAACGGTTTTGATATTCTCAGCAATCTTTCTATCAGCAGCGCCTCGGATCAAAACCAACCGAATCAGGGTTATGGAGGATTTGTCTGCGATACCTCAACGGGCGAGCCGGTGACTGTGTATCAAAATCCGCAAGGTTTCAGGGAGCCTTGGATTCGCTGGAGTTCCAATTTCTTTTCTAGTTCGGGCTACGATCCTCTAACTCGCTGCCAACAAGTCACTCAGCGCCTTGAGAATTATAACCGAAATAAACAGCTAAATTATGTGACTGTGGGTATGGTAAATAACCAGAAAGCGATTTGCACGACTAGCCGTGTTAATGGGCCTTGCGAAGGTTTGATCTACACCCTGCGGCGCGATCAAGATCCGACTCCTGCACTGAGCAGTTTTTTTGTTTGGCTGCGGAATCAAAAGGCTGTGCCTTCTCTTTCTGAAAGCGGTACTGTGCCTTATATAGATGTTAGGGAACGGCTGGAACAATTTTAGATTTGGGATTTGAGATTTGAGATGGATTAGTAATGCGTAAACACAGAACCCCGACTTATGAAAAAAGTCGGGGTTCTCAAACAACTACTTATTAGCTTAAAAATTGAGATATTTTCCTTATTTATCACTGACATAATAGAACTAATGATTTTTTGGAACACGGAAGCTATAAAATTACTCTTACATTAATCCAATTCCAATTTTTCAGGTATCAAGCATGACAGCAACTACCCCGCAGGCAACGTCAACAACGCCCGCTTTTTGCGAAGGCATTCAATATTTTTCGGAAACAGTCCCTGGTTTTGAGACTTACGGGAAAGCACCTGCGATCGCCGAGGGGAGCAAGTCGATCGCCGATCCTGCCGATCCCGTCGCCGTCTTTCAAACGATGCTGGGAGCAGACGCCCTGCGCTACCTGACACTGCAAGTCACCGCCAGCAAGGCATCGGGACATCCGGGGGGTTTTGCTAGCCAAGCTGAGGCTTATGCCGCTTTGGTGATGCTCGGACACAAGAACATTGTCACCGAAGTCGGCCATCACGCCCCCGGCTTTTACAGCGCCATGTTTCTCGATCGATCTTTGGAAGATATGGGAATTTTCAACGTGCAGCAAGTGCGCGATAAATTCCGAGAAAAAGACGGTTTGTTAGGACATCTTTCCGGTTTCATTCCCGGCCTTTTAGCACCGGCCGGCCCCCTCGGACAAGGGCAGCATTTCGCAATGGCTGGAGCGCTTTTGCACCGCGAAAAACTGTTTGCTTTCACAATGGGTGACGGCGGCATGGGCGAACCCTATCCAATGAGCAGTATGGCGCATTTCCACACTGCTTATCCCAGCGTTACTAACTTTTTGCCTGTGTTGGTTTGGAACGGATATTCTCAGGAACATCACAGCATGGTTTCGACTAAAACTAATGCTGAAATGATTGCTTATTGGCAAGGCAACGGTTTTGAAGAAGTTATCTTAGTTGATGCTAAGGAATTTGACGATAAAAATCAACCGGAAGATTATGTTGATAGCACTGCTTTTTCGCTCGAACAGCGCATGGCATTTACCAAAGCTGTTTTAGAAGGAGTTGACAAAGCGGCAAAATCTGCTCTCGGCGGCAAATTAACTGCGTTTATTATCAAACAGTTGAAAGGTGCTGGCGTCCACGCGCGCGGAGCAAAATCTCACAACCTTTATCCAAAAGATACGCTGGATGCTCCGCACATTATCAGTGCTTTAAAAGAGCGCGCTTTGACTGCTGCTGCTTGGCAATTGGTGCGGACAAATTGCGAGCGTGCGGGCGGCGGCCCGGCGGCGAAAACAGTTGTTACTGAGTTTACATTGCCGCTGGCAGATTTAGGCGAATTACCTTTAGAAGAATTTTCAGTTGGCGGAGAAGCGAAGATTTCGACAACAGCAATGGGAAGTTTGGTAGGGAAAGTCGGCGAGCGCGATCGTACTTTTCTTGTGACTAATGCTGACGGCAACGAAGCATCGGCAATTGCCAACATCAACCAAGCTCTAAAGATTATCCACCCAACGACAGATGACCTGTACAATCAATCGCCCAACGGTCAAGTTTACGAACCTTTGAGCGAAGATGCTTGCGCTGGTTTAGCTGTAGGTTTATCGCTATTCGGAGCGCGGAGTTTGTGGTGTTCCTACGAATCTTTTGCCATCAACGGTTTACCAATTTGGCAAACTGTAACCCAAGCAATGGCAGAATTGCGCCGTCCAACTCCGGCAACTGTCACCTTATTTACAGCGGGTGCATTGGAACAAGGCCGTAACGGTTGGACGCACCAGCGGCCGGAAATTGAGGCTTATTTTGCGGCGATGATGCGGAACGGAAATGTGTTTCCTTTGTTTCCACCGGATGCTAACAGTATTCAAGCTTGTTACGAGTGGGCTTTGACTGCTAAAAATAAGGGAGTTGTGATTACTGCAAGCAAGTCGCCACTGCCAATTCGCACTACTTTTGAACAGACTCGCCAAGGTTTGCAAGACGGTGCAATAGTTCTGCACGAAGTCGATTCCCCGCAAGCTGCCCACAATCAAGGGGGGAGCAAGAAAGTTGTGTTTGCAGTTGTCGGCGACATGACGTTAATGCCTGTGTTTGAAGCGGCGGCATTTTTGGAAACAGAAGGCATTGGAGTGCGGATTGTTTCTGTTGTGAATCCTCGGCGTTTGTATCGTGCTAGCGATGTTGCTTGGGATACTTGTTCGGAAGCTGACGGTGACTTTTTGAGCGATGAGAAATTTGCCGAAATGTTTGGCGGAGATGCCTTGATTGGCGTGACAGGCGGTGCTTCTGGGATGTTAGAACCTGTGATGCTCCGCAGCAATTGCAAGCGGGATACTTTCGCTTGGAAGCGGGGGGAAACTACTGCTAGTGCTGGTCAGTTGATGGCGTTTAATGGGTTGACTGCTGAGGCGTTGACTAAAAGGGCGATCGAGCTAGTTCATTAAGTTAGAATGTGAGTGAATGCCCCTGCCTGGTTTGTGCTGGGTAGGGGCTAGTAATATTGAAAATAGGATGGTGATAGCTATGACAGCAAAAATTTTAGAAGAAAGGCGAAGAACATGAAAGCTTTAAAAAAGCGCTCGCTAATATGAAAATTTATAACTTTGATATTAATTTTTTTAGAATCGGAATTATTTCTATCTCTCTTCTCTTAATCTGCGTGAATCTGCGTCAATCCATTGTCATCTGCGGTTAAAAATTTCTCTTTTTTTAACGGCAGATGAGGGCAGATCAACACAGATAAACGCAGATGGATTATATCAAGTCCGGTTGCACGAGCGGTGCTTTTTGGCTGTTGACTATGTTTGACGCCCGACGATGCTACCGGATTTGATATGATACGATTCTAGAGATATTCGTGCAGCTTTAAACTAATGCTGAGGGGATAATTTATTCTGAAGTTTTTCCTGGTTTGCTGTTAAATAAGTTTGATTTGTTGGCTGGGAATGTAGCGAGAGTGCTAGAGGCTGTGCTGCGACGAGACATCAATATTGTGTGAAATATCTGTCTTAATTTTATTGCTTTTTTTCCCCGCAAGCCATTAACCAAAAACTCATCATCGATCGATCGCCCGCCGCAAAAAACTTATCCCGCGAAACCAGATAGCTGGCTATTTCCGACTCTGAAATCAACCCCTGTTTGACCATCTGCAAAATGGGTCCGGAGTCAAGCAAAGGTTGAAATGCCTCAATTCCCATGATATCGCTGTGGCTGACAACCGCTTCTAAATCAACGCTAACAAACCCAGCTTCTTTGAGAATGCGGCACAGATTTCGCGCGACGCATAAATTGCCGCCCCGCGATGCTATCACCTGCTTGAATTTCTCGCGGACAATCTCGACTGACCAAGGTGGATTTGTCAGCCAAAACAGATCCGCATCGTTATCAATAATCACCAGTTTTCCGCCAGGCTTCAAGATGCGGAATATTTCTCTAGCTGCTGCGACGGGCTCTGGGAGGTGAACGAACAGCAAACGGGCGATCACAAAGTCAAACGTGTTATCATCCAAACCAGTATCCGCCACCGATGCTTGAATGCGATTTACTCGATCGCCCCCTTTGTCCTGCAAGTATTCTACTGCTTTTTCGTGCAGTACCGGGTCAATTTCTACCGCTGTTACCGAACTGTTTGGCAGCAATTCTAACAGTTTTTCGGTGAAAAATCCCGGCCCGCTACCCGCTTCCAAAACATTCATCCCGTCGGCTAAACCGAACCACTTTAAAGTGCGCGCTTCCTTTTCCCAACTGAGGAGAACTTGACCTTTTAACCGCTGAATTTCTGCGTCAAGTTCCAGATTGTACGTGCTTACTTGATACGAACCTTCGGCTGCCATAAAATCATCCTTTTTCCTGCTTCGACACCTAGATTATAATAGAATTGCACTTTAGCGCAATTCTCGTTGCGGACATCCACAACCCCAGTTGGCGGACAGATGCAGGACGGGAGCCAGGTAATTCCTCTATTGTAAGAAGATGACAGAGACAATTTTAGATTTGGGATTTTGAATGAGAATTTCAGCGGTTTAAAGCCCCTAGTTTCAACTAGGTCACAAATCGAAAATCGTAAATCCCAAATCTAAAATGGGTGGACGGATTAACTAAACTGACGATGTTGTGTGGCAACTAATCAACTATGCCCCAGACTTTACCTCAACCGCAGAAACGAACATTTTTAGTTGTAGATGACCATGCGATGGTGTTAGGTGGCACGCTTAACATTCTGAAGCAAGAATATCCAGAGGCAGACATTCTGACGGCTCCGACGGCTCAGGCTGCCCTTCAACAAATAGCGCAGACGACCCCGGATTTGGTGATTGTGGATCTGGTGATGCCAGAGACGATCGGCGAAACGGCTCAAGCGAATTCAGGGCTTCAACTCCTCAAAACGTTGATGGATAAGTATCCGAGTCTGAATATTGTGGTGCAGAGTGCCCATGTTCGGACTTTAGTTTGGCTGAAACCGTCGATCGACAATCACATGGGCGGCTTCACAGTTGTCGATAAAAGCCAGCCGATGAAAGATTTGCTGGCAATGGTTGATTGGGCGCTGCACGAGCGGATTTATACACCCAGAGAGATCCGCAATGGGCTGCAACTCAAACCCGCCTGGATGCAGGTGTTGCAATTTGCTTTTCACGAGAGCTTACAGGATACTGCGATCGCCAAACGGATGAATGTTTCTGAACGCACTGTGCAGTGTTACTGGACTAAGATTCGAGATGTGCTAGAGGTGTATAAGGATGATGATAAGAATCTGCGGATTCAAACGGAAGTGCGAGCTAGGGAAGAAGGATTGATTGATTAGTGATATCAAGTCTGGTTAATTACTTATAAGTCCTGTACGGGCATCGGGCATCGGGCATCGGGCATCGGGCATCGGCCAAACAGTCGTACAAAAGTATGATAACTATTCAACCGGACATTATTATGAAGCGTGATCGAAAACAAGCAGTGAAAGCAGGTGTCACGACTTGGGGACGAGGAGCGCTTCCAGGGTTGATGGTGATTGTCGCTGTGATGATGGCTAGATTGAGCGGTGCGCTTCAGTTTTGGGAGTTGGTTGCGTTCGATCGATTTCTGCGTTTGCGTCCTCCTGAGCCAATGGATGAACGGATTGTAATTGTCGGCATCACTGAGGAGGATATTCAACGCGCTAGAACTTATCCGATTCCCGATCGCGATATAGCCCATTTACTCAAACGCTTGCAGGCCTATCAACCGATCGCGATCGGGCTGGATCTTGTCCGCGATATTCCGGTTGAACCGGGGAATGCTGAACTGGCATCGGTGTTTCGCAGCAGCAAGAATACGATCGGAGTGGAGATTGCACTGCCCGATCGCAGTGGCTTTACCGTCGCACCTCCGCCCGCGCTACCACCCAAACAGGTTGGCTTTGCAGATTTCGTACTCGATGCGGATGGCTACCAGCGCCGCAGTTTATTGGGTACTAACAACGATCGACAGGAATACCGTTTTTCCTTCGCGATCCGGCTGGCAGAACTCTATTTAGCAACCCGAGGAATTAAGCTAGGTAATGGAATTCGCGATCGGGAGGCGATGCGCTTTGGCAGCATTGAATTTACCAGAGTGCAGTCAAACTCTGGCGGATATGTGGGGGCGGATGCAGGCGGGAACCAAATTTTACTGAATGTTCGCAGCGGGACAATGCCATTTCGCGTGCTTTCCCTGGAGCAAATCAAGGGGGGACAAGTAGATGCGAACTGGATTCGAGGCAAAATTGTGCTGATTGGGATGATGTCTTTTAGCGCGAAGGATTTGGCAAGTTCGGGTGCGATCGCAGGCATCAATCCCGGACAGATTTACGGAGTCGAAATGCAAGCCCACGAAACGAGCCAGATGATTAGTGCGGTGCTCGATCGGCGGCCGTTGCTTCAGGTTTGGGGGGAGGGCTGGGAAACGCTCTGGATTGCGGTCTGGGGACTCTTGGGGATGAGTTTGGGACGATTTCTGCGATCGCCCTGGAAAATTTTGATCGGGCTCTTAATCGCTAGTATTACCCCGATCGCGCTCTGTTACTGGCTCATTCTTTTGGGATGGTGGGTGCCAATCGTGCCTGTGTTGCTCGTACTCGTGTTGAATGGGGCTGGGTTGACGGCAGCGTTATTTTATCGCCACGAACAGGAACTCCGACTGCGGTTGGAGGAACGTCAGTTTGCGATCGAGCAGACCTTTAATGCAATTCACAGTGGCCCGTTACAAACATTGGTTGGAATTTTGAGAACTGCTCAAGAACAAGCCACACCGCCGTTATTTCTACCGGAGTTGCAACGCTTGAATCAAGAATTGCGGGCAGTTTACGGATCGGTGCAACGAGATGCGATCGCAGATGAACCGCATCTCCGCATGGGAAGTGCGATCGAATTGGCCCTGCAGGCTCCATTGCATGAATTGCTCTACAAGGTCTATTCCAACACGCTCGAACAAGAACTGCCTTACCTCCAAACGATCAAGTTCAAAATTGTGCAGTTCGATCCCTTGAACACCTCGCATCTGCGGTTGGAACACAAGCGAGCACTCTGCCGCTTTCTGGAAGAAGCGCTCTGCAATGTGGGGAAACACGCGATCGAAGCCACTCGGTTGACCGTAATTTGCACTCAAGAAGGCGATCGGCAGGTGATTCGGGTGGCGGATAATGGCAGGGGGAAACCGTCTGAGTCAGAAATGCTTAGCTTGGCCCAAATCGATCGAGACAAGGAAACAACCGAAGATCCAAACCCTAAACTTCAACCTTCAGGATTAGGAACCCAGCTTGCAAAGAACTTAGCCAAACAGTTAGGCGGAGCATTTCGGCGCTACCCGAATCAACCGAAGGGGACAGTGTGCGAGTTAACCTGGCCAGCGAAACGGCGGTGGTTCTGGTAATTGGTTGGGTTCACGCTTGTTATATCAACCGTCAAGACGGTTAGGGTTCGATCGCTCCTAGCCAAGGGCGGGCACGGGGGCACCGCCCCTACTAAGGCAGGGACAAGAACTTGGTCAAAGTCCCCCTTATTAAGGGGGATTTAGGGGGATCGAGACTCGGCTACCAGCGAGAGATACATAGGGTTTCAGGCTTAAGTTGTCACCAATAGTCCAGGACTATTCCCAATGCCCCATGCCCCATGCCCCATGCCCGATTCCCAATATCTTTGCACCTTCCCGCAAACAACGCTTGCGGGCAGTCCTCTATTGTGTTTGTGTATTGTTGATTACTGTAGAAATAGTTACACAGGGGATTGCGATGATGACTCACGAGTGGAAGCGTCGAACCGTTTACTCTGCAGGCATTGCGAGTTTAATGCTGAGTGTTTCGTTCTGGATCGCTCCTGTAGCGCTGGCACAATACACTCCTCCTGAAAACCCTTCTAAACCGAAAGAAACGGGGACGAATACCACTCGCGGCGGCAGTTGCGAAGCTAATTCATCGGCGAGATTGACTGCCTTAGTGCCGTTTAGCCATGTGGGAGAGACGATTTCTGGGCATCCGACTTTTACCTGGTTTGTACCCGATCGCACTCCTCGTCCGTTGCTATTCCGGCTGTTTACTCGCACGGGACAACTGCTTTACAGAACCGAGATGCAGAGTCAACCAGGAATAATGTCGGTTGCTTTGCCCTCAAATCTGCCCCAACTGTCGATCGGGCAATCCTATCAGTGGCAAGTGGTGTTGGTCTGCGATCCGAATGTTCCTTCGAGAAATGTGGTGGCGGCGGCAGAAATCCAAGTCGTTGCGCCTGCTGCATCGTTGCAGACTCAACTTGCAGCCGCGCAAACTCCCCAACAGCGGATCGACCTGTATGCGAAGTCTGGGCTGTGGTATGACGCGATCGCGGAAGCGCGCAAAGCCTCTGAGACTTCTCAAAGCCAAGCGGCTGTGCTCGAATTGCTAGATGCTCTTGCTAGTTCGGAAGCCGAACCTTTGAAAGATTGGAGCGATCGCTTGAAGCAAATTAGAGCGATCGAACAACAGCGCCAAGGACAGCGCTAACCTTCGCAATCCAAAGACTAAATCCTATGAAATCTTTCTCGCTAAAACTGCTTAAATCCAGCAATTGTAAAGTGCGATCGGGCTTCCTCTTTCCCCTCGCCTTTTGCCTGTTGTCTGTTGCTTTTTATATTCCTCCGCACTCCCCACTCCCCGCTGCTGCTCAAACTACCGATGCTCGTAAAAGTGAGGCCGATCGGCTAATGAAGCAGGGGCTTCAACAGTATAAGACTGGTCAATTAAGAGCAGCGCTGAATTCCTGGGAACAGGCACTGGAAATTTATCGCGCCATCAAAAACCGCCAAGGGGAGGGTTGGGCACTGGGCTTTTTGGGATTCGCTTACGACTCTCTAGGCAATAATGCCAAAGCCATTGAGTATAGAGAGCAGAGTTTAGCCATCGCCCGCGAAATTAAAGACCGCCAATTGGAGGGTGCTGCACTGGGCACTTTGGGAGATGCTTACCGCTCTCTGGGCAACTATGCCAAAGTCATTGAGTATTCACAGCAACGTTTAGCCATCACCCGCGAACTTAAAGACCGCCAAGGAGAGGGTGCGGTACTGGGCACTTTGGGAGATGCTTACCGCTCTCTGGGCAACTATGCCAAAGCCATTGAGTATGCACAGCAGAGTTTAGCCATCGCCCGCGAACTTAAAGATCGCAAAGAGGAGAGTGCAGCACTGGGCAATTTGGGATTCGCTTACCTGTCTCTGAACAACTCGGCCAAAGCGATTGAGTATACACAGCAGAGTTTAACCATTGCCCGTGAACTTAAAGACCGCAAAAGGGAAGACTTAGCACTGGACATTTTGGGAATCGCTTACCGCTCTCTGGGCAACTATGCCAAAGTGATTGAGTATGCACAACAAAGTTTAGCCATCGCCCGCGAACTTAAAGACCGTCAAGGGGAAGGTAAAGCACTGGGCATTTTGGGATCTGCTTACCACTTTTTAAACAACCCTGCCAAAGTCATTGAGTATTCACAGCAACTGTTAGCGATCGCCCGCGAACTTAAAGACCGCGAAAGGGAGGGTTGGGCACTAGGCAGTTTGGGAATCGCTTACCACTCTCTGAGCGATTATGCTAAAGCGATTGAGTATGCACAGCAACTGTTAGCGATCGCCCGCGAACTTAATGACCGCAAAGGGGAAGGTGTGGCACTGGGCACTTTGGGAGATGCTTACCGCTCTCTGGGCAACTCGGCCAAAGTCATTGAGTATTTACAGCAACGTTTAGCCATCGCCCGCGAACTTAAAGACCGCCACATTGAACGTTTGGCACTGGCGAATTTGGGAGATGCTTACTACTCTGTGGGCAACTATGCCAAAGCCATTGAATATGGGCAGCAGAGTTTAGCCATCGCACGCGAAATTAAAGACCCCGAAAGTGAAGGTGTGGCACTAGGCAATTTGGGACTCGCTTACCGCTCTGTGGGCAACTATGCCAAAGCCATTGAGTATGGGCAGCAGAGTTTAGCCATAGCACGCGAAATTAAAGACCCCGACAGTGAGGGTGCAGGACTTGCTAATTTGGGACTCGCTTACCGCTTTGTGGGCAACTCTGCCAAAGCCATTGAGTATGGGCAGCAGAGTTTAGCCATCGCACGCGAAATTAAAGACCGCCACATTGAACGTTTGGCACTGGCGAATTTAGGAGGTGCTTACCACTCTCAGGGCAACTATGCCAAAGCCATTGAGTATTCGCAGCAACTGTTAGCCCTAGCACGCCAAATTAAAGACCGCCAGAGCGAGGATTTGGCACTGGGCCTTTTGGGACTCGCTTACCGCTCTCTGGGCAACTATGCCAAAGCCATTGAGTATTTACAGCAACAGTTAGCCGTCGCCCGCGCAATTAAAGACCGCCGAGGTGAAGGTGTGGCACTGCGCCTTTTGGGAATGATTTACAGCTCTGTGGGCAACTCGGCTAAAGCCATTGAGTATGCACAGCAACAGTTAGCCATCGCCCGCGAAATTCAAGACCGCCAGAGGGAGGGTGAAGCATTGGGCAATTTGGCAGATGCTTACAAATCTCTGGGCAACTCGGCCAAAGCCATTGAGTATGCAGAGCAGAGTTTAGCCATCGTCCGCGAAATTCAAGACCGCCGAGGTGAAGGTGTGGCACTGGGCGGTTTGGGACTCATTTACCTTGATCTGGGCAACTATGCTCAAGCCATTGAGTATGCACAGCAGTGGTTAGCCATCGCCCGCGAAATTCAAGACCGCCAGGGGGAGGGTGTGGCACTGGGTAATTTGGCAGATGCTTACTACTTTCTGGGCAACTCGGCCAAAGCCATTGAGTATGGACAGCAGACTTTAGCCATCGCCCGCTCCATTAAAGACCGCAACGGGGAAGGTAGGGTACTCAACCACCTCGGAGTGGCGTTCTTGAAAGCTGGCAACCCAACAGAAGCTGACAAAATGCTCGTGAATGCCATTCAAGTTTGGGAATCGATGCGGCAAATGCTCGGCTCCAACGACGCGAATAAAGTCTCCATCTTTGAAGGACAAGTCAGCACCTATAACTTTCTGCAACAAGTCCGGGTGGCTCAGAATAACCCCAATGCCGCGTTAGAAATTGCCGAACGGGGACGTGCCCGTGCCTTTGTCGATCTCCTGACACAGCGCTTATCCTCTGGTGATGTCAGTTCGCTCATCGCCACTGCTCCCAACCAGGATCAAATCCGCCAAATCGCCAAAGCACAGAACGCCACTTTGGTGCAGTATTCCATCATCTACGAGATGTTTGAGATTCAGGGCAAACAAGTAGGGCGAGAATCTGCGCTCTACATTTGGGTAATTCAACCTACGGGTGAAATTACCTTCCGCCAAGTAGACCTCAAACCCCTCTGGCAAAAACACAACGCCTCTCTAGCCAACTTAATTATTGGCAATCAAGAATTCCTGGCTGTCCGCAGTCGCAGCAGTCTTGGCTCTACCCAACCCCCACCCAACTTACCAACACTGCATCAACTGCTGATTGACCCCATTGAAACGCTTTTGCCAAAAGATCCCAATGCCCGCGTCATTTTCATTCCCCAAGGTTCGCTCTTTCAAGTACCCTTCCCCGCCCTGCAAGATGCCAGCGGCACTTACTTAATCGAAAAACACACGATTCTCACCGCCCCCTCGATTCAAGTATTGGATTTGACTCGACAGCAACGGCAGAAGTTAGCACAGAAGCCAACCAACAGTGGCAGCGCTCTAGTGTTGGGCAATCCCACGATGCCGAGTGTGTCTCTTTCTCTGGGAGAACCCAAACAGCAATTGTCTCCTCTACCTGGGGCTGAAGCTGAAGCTAGAGCGATCGCGCCTCTACTCAAAACTCAAGCCATCACAGGCGCACAAGGGACAAAAGCTGCGATCGTCCAAAAAATGCCGCAAGCATCGATTATTCACTTAGCAACGCATGGATTGCTCGATGATGTGCGCGGATTGGGAAGTGCGATCGCTATGGCTCCTTCTGGCAGCGATGACGGCTTATTGACCGCAGAAGAGATTTTCGACATGAAACTGCAAGCAAGCTTAGTCGTTTTGAGTGCTTGCAACACTGGAGAAGGCAGGATTACCGGGGATGGGGTGATTGGCTTGTCGCGCGCTTTGATTTCGGCAGGAGTGCCGAGTGTGATTGTTTCTTTATGGGCGGTTCCTGATGCGCCGACATCGGAATTGATGCAGGCATTTTATCAAAACTTGCAAAATAATCCCGACAAAGCACAGGCATTGCGGCAGGCAATGTTAACTACGATGAAAACTCATCCCCAGCCGCGAAATTGGGCGGCATTTACTTTAATTGGGGAGGCAGAGTAAGTTTTTATTAATAGCGAATTGGCTCAATGTTTTTCTCCTAAATTTTATCCTAAGTTATATCAATTCCGGTTGTACCGGAATGATAGAGCAGACGGCAGTGCCGTTTCCCTACCCAAAATAACATTGTAGGGAAACGGCACTGCCGTCTCCTTTTCGGATACTAATAATTCCGATGCAATCGGAAACGATCTTTATTCTTTAGTCGGCGCAGGCCGACTTTGTTTTTGTAGACGCGGTTTCAACCGCCGAGTTATCTCAATCTCTGATGGAAGTGAACCATCTACTCTACATATTCACATACTTTGCACTTTTCCGCAATCTATTTTGCACCCCATACTTAATCAAGTCTGTGGGTAGAACGAATGATTTTCCCATCTGCGTTGCTTAAGATTTAAGTCAAGTATTAAGAGGATTTTTTTTATGTCTTTACAACCCGATACGTCAGAACTTCGACGCTTAATTGGCGACAATACATCCGAATTTGTTACTTTGTCGATCGCAGATGCAACTAATTTTCCTTTGGGAGTTTGGATGCTTGCAGGTGACGATTTCGTCACTGGCTCAACAGCTAATGATTTGGTTTATGGCAATGAAGGAGAAGATATTATCAGCGGGGACTTGGGCAACGATTCTTTATTCGGAGGAAAAGGTAAAGACTTCCTGATTGGAGATGATGGAAATGACTCTCTCAGCGGCGGTCAAGATGCAGATTTTCTGATAGGTGGTGCGGGAAATGATATTCTCTTGGGCGGTAGAGGCAATGATTTTTTAGTCAGCGGTAACGGAAATGACACGGGAGCATCCCGGTTTTGCGCTTTTGAGCATCAAACGGATATTGATCCGTTAAGGTAGGCGCACCGAAGCTTAAGCATTTGATTGACATTTTTCATCAACCACTGCGCTCCTGAAATTTTCAACCTTCTATCAATTTGTTTTACTGCCGACTCTACAGCTCCGGAACCGATTGAGCAAACCTTTTGTGTTGACAATTGCTCGTAATTAACAATTCGTCGGCGATGCTTCTCCAAATAAGCGCAAAAGTTCTGGGCTTGTTTTTGACGGCAAGACTTAAATAAATTGATGGTTTCCTGGACTCGTCCTTGCCACAAAAACTCCTTACCCTGCGCCAGACGCTTCAACGACCCACCGACCTTACATAGATTTTCAACTAAGTGATACCAATCTAAAATTTCCCGCCGCGCCCCGTCAGGATTCAACTGGACAATGATATTCCAAATGCCATCATGACCATCTCCCAAACAGGTTAGTACCTCTGATAAAGGCTGACTGTTCACATAATTAATTAACGCTTGATTCTCAAGAAAAAATGCCCCGTAATAACTGTCGTGCAGTCGCACAGCCTTATAGTCAAGCCAGTGACTGCCCTCTCCCTCTTCTTTTCTGAGACGGACTTTCCCCCCATCCACACTGGTTTCCTTTACCTCCGAAGTAGCTATTCTGCACGCCCATTCTTGCTGTTCCACTAATCGGTGTAAACAAGTGTGACCTATATGCACTCCGGTCTGGGCTTCTATTTCACTCTCAGCTTTCTCATAAGAGAGATTAGCCACCTGACGGAGGCAGCATTTTTCAAATAATGGAGCTAAACGAGTAGATTTTTTTACTCCCAATTTTTCGGCTTGTTTTTCAGTAATTATTAGTTTACCAATGCAACTTTTTACTGTGCGAGACCGTCCTGATTCTGTTCCGGTTGCCTGTTTGATAAAAAAAAACCAACCTCCGGCCCGACTAATTCTAGCCATTGCTCTCGAATATGCTTTTCGATTGTTTCCAGACTTGATAATTCTGAGACCGGAGTATTTGTGTACATAATCTCGGCAATCTCAGCAGCACAAGCTTTTAAACGCTCCTTCTGTTCAGGGGTCATAGCCACTCCTCCTACAAATGCAGTTCACGCTTCTGTTGACGCTCTACCTATTATCCTCTCTGGATAGCACTTTTACAAAACCGGGATGCTCCCCCCATCGCTGCCGAATAGTCAACTACCAATACTATAAAGAGGAGTCCATAAGTTCGATTGGTTCGGGAACAGTTGAA